>JAGVIJ010000077.1 GCA_020056125.1 bacterium
ACATTCGACATTCGACATTCGACATTCGACATTCGACATTCGACATTCGACATTCGACATTCGACATTCGACATTCGACATTCGACATTCGACATTCGAACTTCCAATCTATGTCTATCCCACGTTATATCGCCGTCCCGCTGCTCATCTTGCCTTGGGTTTTAGCCCTGGCGGTTTTGGCTTGGATGGTGATTCAACGTTTTCCGCCCAATAGCACCTTTGTCGCGTCGAGCGCTTTGGACGGCCAAAGTATTTTTATCAATCCATTTTTGCCGGCTGAACGCGCCAATTCTCCGGGCGTTCAATCCGACGGTTGGGTGGGGCAGAGGATCACAGATGATCCGGTATATTTTACAGCGCGCGTGCCCGGACCTTACAAATCAGCTGAAGTGGAAATTGAATATCGTCCGATGCGCCAACCGTTTTTGGAATTCGGCCGCGTGTTTGATTTAGCTAGCCAGGATTTAGACATCTCCCCCATGTTTTCGACTGAATTGCAAACCGCTGATTGGATTGCGGCGGCTGGAGGATTTGTGCGCACCGGTACCAGCGCATCCACGCTCCAGACCGCAAAAACAAATGAACTGGCGCTGTGGCGCGCTAAGAGCGTGATGCCGTTAAGCATGGATCACGGCGGTGTGTTGCGCGAAATAAAATTATCTTTACGCGGCGCGCATGATTTTTATTTTATTCCGGTAGACGGCGCTTTGGATGTGACGTTGGGCATCCAAGATTCCAACCGCAAACAATTAAAAACCACAGTGGTGGGCATTCGAGTGTTGCGCGGCTCGGATGAAATTAAAACCCAAGCCTTGCAGACCAGCGGCCGCCAGGACACTAAAATGGGCGAAGTATTTTTTCATCGGATAAATTTAAAAGATTTGGAGCCCGGAGTTTATCGTTTGGCTTTTCAGGCTGACGATGATGTGTTTATTCGTTCCATCAAAACCACGAGCCGGCATTGGGTGGTGGGGCCGCGTTTGAATTTTGGCGATACCGTGGGTTATTCGGAGGCGATTCTGTCCGGTCGGGCATGGACCAACTCGCGTCATTTAACTTTGGAGACTTTGCACGCCGAGGGATTGCAGACCGTTGGTTTGGGCTCGGTAAAAATAGCGATTGCGCGAACGCATCAAATTTTCCGCTTGGATCGCACGGATGATGTGCCTGCGCCCGTGGAACTTTCCGTGCCCTTGAGCGACATGCGTTTAGTGGGGGATGGTTGGTTTGCTTTTTCACCCGGCGCATTTTTTGAACCCTATCCCAAACGCCTGACTGATGCCACGGATTTGAAGTTAGAAAAAATTTTCGCCGTGATTACGGATTTCAAATTGCCGGAAAAATTAGCTGATGGCTGGTGGCGCTCGCATTTTACCTATGCGTTGAATGGCACAGAAGATGGTTTGCGTTTTGTTTTATCCGCGCCCGGCATAGCTGACCGCGCCGGAGCTGTGGATGTGCGGCGCATTTCCATCACCTATGGCCGCGAGCCTTTGAGTTTAAAACAATGGTTGTCGTTGTTGCGCCAAGAGGCGGCCAATGTTTGGCACAGGCTTTGATCGTCCCACGTCCCGCGTCCTGCGTCCTACGAATGCGTATGAATCTGAATGAATTTTTAAAACGCTTTTTATTCCACCTAACTGTGGCTGGTTTGATTTTGGCCGCACTGCTTTTATTGGGCGAAAAATTGGTTCCAAATTCAGTTTTGCCGTTTGTTGATGTGATTGATGCTCTGCCGATTTTGCTCGGACTCTTGATTTTAACGGTCTTGGTTCATACGGGGGATGAAACTTCTACTTGACATTTTATAATAATAATGATAAAGAAGATATAAGCCCTTTTACAGTTATAGATCCAGCGCACGCGGCGTCATCGCTCCAATCGGTGGATTTTTAGAAAGAAAAGATGAGCTAGATGGTCGTCCTCTTTTTTATGAGCTTGAGAGAGAGATGACGGAGGAACTTGGTATTTTCGAGCAGGCAATTGAAAATACGACTTTTGTTGCGATTGCTCAAAAGGATGAATTGGGCGGCCTACCGAGATTGGTATTCCGTTCCAAATTAAAGATAACAGCCGCGGAAACAAAAGATTTTTTTATTAAGCACCATGACTTTGAACATACTGAAATAATTTTTGTTGATTCAAATGAAGTGGCCATAAAGAATTTTTTGATCAAAGAGGGCAAAAATGTTTATTGGAGTGCCAAGGTTTGCCTACGCGTATTTTTATCTCCTTAAACAGCTAGAAACTTGCTAGACCGCTGCGATTGTGATGAGATAAGGGCTGAATTATGCGTATTTTAGTGACCGGCGGAGCCGGATTCATCGGCACCAATTTCGTGTATTATCTCTTGCGCCGGCACCCGGAAGATCAGGTGGCGGTTTTGGACGCTTTGACCTATGCCGGGAATTTGGAAAATTTAAAAGTTTTAGAAGGTCATGCGCGTTTTAAATTTTTCAAAGGCGATGTCAATGACCGCGAGTTGGTGCATGGTTTAGTCGGACAAGTGGATGCAGTGGTGCATTTTGCAGCCGAGTCGCACGTGGATCGCTCCATTCAAAATGCCGCTGACTTTGTGAAGACCAATGTGCTGGGCACGCAAGTTCTACTGGACGCGTGTCGCGCCAGTGGCAATGTGCGTTTTCATCACGTCTCCACCGATGAGGTGTTTGGTTCGCTCGGGGCTCACGGCGCGTTCGACGAAAATTCTCCCTATGATCCGCGCAGTCCGTACAGCGCCTCCAAAGCCGGAGCTGATCACTTGGTGCGCGCGGCTTGGCACACGCACGGCTTGCCCATCACCATTTCCAATTGTTCCAACAACTACGGCCCATATCAATTTCCGGAAAAAGTTTTGCCGCTCTTCATCACCAACTTGCTGGAAAACAAAAAAGTTCCGCTCTACGGCGACGGTTTGAATGTGCGCGATTGGCTGTATGTGGAAGATCATTGCCGCGGCATTGATGCGGTTTTGCGCGAAGGTATTTACGGTGAAACTTATTTATTCGGCGGACGATGCGAGCGCACTAATCTTGAACTGACCGAAATCGTTTTGTTCGAAATGGGTTTTGGCCGCGACATGATTCAGCCGGTCATGGATCGTCCGGGACATGATCGCCGCTATGCCATCGATTGCACTAAGACAGAACAGGCGCTGGGCTGGCATCCAGAAACTCCGCTCATGGAGGGTTTGCGCAAAACCATCGCTTGGTACAAAACCAATCAAGAGTGGTGGCAACGCATTAAATCCGGCGCGTATCGCGATTATTATGAAAAACAATATGGCGGCCGCGAAATAAAATCTCAATAAATTATGAAAGCTTTGATTGCCGCCGGAGGACATGCCACGCGCATGCGGCCCATAACCTACACCATCAACAAGCATTTGATCCCGCTGGCTAACAAGCCCCTGATTTGGCATGCCATTGAAAAGGTGGCGGACGCGGGCATCAAAGAGATTTTCATCAATGTGAATCCGGGCGAGACCGAGATGCAAAAGTGCGTGGGCGATGGTTCGCGCTGGGGCGTGGCTATTCGCTACATCGAGCAAACCGGCGGACCCAAGGGCTTGGCGCACATCGTGAAAAACGCGCAACCGTATTTGGGCGAAGAACCGTTTTTATTCTACCTGGGCGACAACATAGCGCTGGGTTCCATCCGCGAATTTGTGAATGAATTCACCACGCGCAACTTGGATTGTTTACTGGCGCTCTCCAAAGTTAAAAATCCCAATCAGTTCGGCGTGCCTGAATTTCGCGCTGGCAAAATTATTCGCGTGATTGAGAAGCCCGCCAGCCCGCCCAGTGAGTTTGCAGTTACCGGCATTTATGTTTATTCACCCAAAATTTTTCAAGCCGTATCTGACATCGCGCCTTCAGCTCGCGGCGAATATGAAATTTCGGACGCGCACACTTGGCTTATCGAACATGGCGCCAGCCTGGGGCATCAAGAGATTACTGGTTGGTGGAAGGATACTGGCCGGCCCGATGATTTACTGGAAGGCAATGCTTTGCTCTTGAACGAACTTAAATTGAGCGAGGCTGTGAATGAGGCGCAGACTGATCCGACCGCAGTGATTCAAAACAAAGTGAAGATCGGCCGCGGCACCATCATCGGACCCGGTTGTTTGATTCGCGGACCCGTGGTCATCGGCGAAAATTGCCGCGTGGAAAATTCTTACATCGGCCCATACACCTCCGTAGGTTCAGGCGTGGAAATTATTAATACTGAAATTGAACATTCCATCGTATTTGAGAACGCCAAAATTTCGTGCGACCAACGCATCGTGGACGCGCTGATCGGAAAAAACGCGCAAGTGCTGGCAGCTGAACGCACTTTGCCGCGCGGCCACAAATTGATTGTGGGCGACAACTCGCTGGTGGAAATCTAATTATTCAATCTCTATAGTCCAGACTCCGGATTGATTGTCGCGTGTCCCGGCCACGTAGATTTTTTTATTCATGAGCGCCAGATCATTTACCCGTTCAAATTCCGCGAGCGGCGTGCGCAAACGGCCGTCGCGCTGATCCAAATTCAGCATGGCCACTTGAGTATCCGTGCTCAAAATCACATCTTCGCCATAAGTGTGCCAGATGACATTGGGCACGCGGCGGCTGTCGCGCAAAATCAATTCCGGTTGAGCCGCGGGATTCCACGACCAAATTTCTCCATCGTGTTTGAGTAAAAAGCGTTCGGTCTGGCGATCGCTCCACGCACGCAAATAATCGCCCGTCACTTTAAAAATCACGGGCTGATCAGCGCGCGGATCCAGACTCAACCAATCGGTGTGATCGCGCAAAATCAATCGAGTTTTGGTTTGCGTGTAAAAGCGCCACTGCCCGGCCGGCAAAATCAATCCGCGGCTTTGGAATCTATCCGAGAACAAAACCAAATCCGTGGTGCCGGTAACATATTGCAGCCAATAATTTTCAAATTCATCCACGCGGCCAGAGCCCAACGATTGTTTAACCGCACTGCCAGCGGTGGAATTGATTTCGAGCCAAGCTTGAGCCGTCAGACCAATCAAGTCCGAACCGGTCCAATGATAATCAGCTGCGGGCAAAGGGAAAATTTTTGGTTGATTGCGCACATTGGCCAGCCAAGCGCTCGTGCCTGTGGCGGTGAGGGTTTCAATTAAAATAGCGCGCGAATCTTCAGACCAAGTCAGCGCGGCGGGCGCTGTGAGATTTTGCGCCAAGCGCGCGGTTTGAAAAGTTTGATCAACATCATTCCAAATCACGAGCGAGGTGGAAGTTCCGCTGGTTTGAATTCCGGCCAGCAGTTTTTCATTGGGCGAGGTAGAGAGTTGCGTGAGCGCGCCCAAATCAGTTTTCACGGGCTCGGATTTTTTCCATAGTCGGACATTGTTGGCGAACGTGACCAACTCCGGAAAAACCTCCAATTGTTTTTGCCACGTCGAGTAGCCGTCCTTTTCAATCCGAATCGTATAGCGGCCGGGCGTCACATTTTGCATGGTAAGCGGCGTGGTTTTGGATTGGAGTTTGTCGTTGATGAAAATTTTGGCATCTTGCGGCGTTGAATCCACAATCATGGTGCCTTGGCGTTCCACCTTTTCTTTTTTGGGATTCCAGCGATACCCGGCCGTATAAAAAACCAAGGCCGGCGCTACGACCAAAAAGATGAGCATGAAGATCCAGGGTAGAATGCGGCGGGGTAAAGGGGTTTTTTGCATTGGGTTAGAGTAGCAGAAATTGGGGTTTTCTGCCTAGCCGGACGCGAGGGGAGGGGCTTTTTTATCCACAGTTTAACTTTTAATATGATTTGACATATGTAAAGTTGAGAGCTAAACTTTAAATATAAATATCCTTATGCAAAGTTAATTATTATGAAAAATACAACATTTAGATCAGGCGTATACAAACAGCAATACGAATATAAGAGCTTTTCTCCCTCTTCGATCAATGGAGCCTTCAAATGGTCGGATCCGAAGATCAATGTATTGCTTGAAGAAGCAACTAGATATTTAGGAGAATTGAATGCCTATTCTTCGCTTGTGCCTGATGTGGATTTTTTTATCCGCATGCACGTTTTAAAAGAAGCTACAACATCCAGCAGGATCGAAGGGACGAAGACGGGAATGGATGAGGCGCTTTTGCCTAAAGAAGAAGTAAATCCTGAGAGAAGGGATGATTGGGCCGAAGTCCAAAATTATA
>JAGVIJ010000116.1 GCA_020056125.1 bacterium
ATTTTCCAACTCCCACTCATGCTTTATCGCTGTTTTCCTTCTCTGCACTTCATGTTCCACGGGTTGCGTAGTGTGCAGATGAGGCTCTCTTTTATGGAGAAATTGTTCACCGGGGGATTTCATAGTTTATTCTCAACTAACTGGTCTTAAATTCCAACAACCCCTTATGCGCCATGGTGTAATCAATAATTTTCTTCAAACCATCGTCCAAACCCACGAGCGGCAACCAACCCAACTTATCTTTGCATTTAGCTAAATCCGGCAAACCCAGGGGCGTCATGAAGAGTAAAGAAGGTTTGAATACGATGCGCGATTTGGAACCGGTCATCTGAATAATCCTCTGCGCCACATCCACGATTTTTGTGTCCGCGTCGCTCCCGAAATTTACAGCGCCGATGCCTTTGGGCGCGGCCATGAGTTTAACCAAACCATCCACCAAATCGCTCACATACAGCAACGAGGTGGAAAAAGTTTCGTCTCCGTAAATATCCAAATCCTTTCCATCCAGCGCGCTCACAATGAAGTCCGGCAACATCTGGCCGTCAAACAATGCCATGCGCGGACCATAGGTGCGGAAGATGCGCGCGATCCTCACATCCACATTGTGTACGTCTTGGTAAGTCACACAACATGATTCGGCAAAACGCTTGCCCTCGTCATAACAGGCGCGCGGCGAGAGCAAATTCACACTCCCAAACTCGTCTTCTTTAAAAGCATGGCCATCCGCCGCCCGCTCGCCATACACCGTACAGGTTGAAGCCTGCACCACGCGCGCTTGATACTTGACCGCCAGATCCAAAACATTTTTCATGCCCATGGAGTTGGCATACAAAGTCTGCATGCGATACTGCTCGAATTTTTTGGGACTGGTCGGGCAAGCCAAGTGATAAATCTCTTGAATGCCTTGAAACTTTAACTTGAAACGCGCCAACTCCGGGAAAGCTTCGGGATCAAACGGCGTGTTGATGTCATGCCGGATAAATTCAAAATCCAGATTTTTTAACAACAAATCAATATTGGCTTCTTGCGACGTGACAAAATTATCCAAACAGATTACGCGCGCGGTTTTTAAAAGTTCATCGCACAAATGCGAACCGATAAAACCTGCGCCGCCGGTGACCAAAATATTTTTCTTATCGAATTGAGCTTCGGACATAAAATTAAAGATGAAATTATTAGCGATGTTTTAAAGAGTTGAGTCCGGCACCGGATGGCAATGCCCCTCGGATGGAGTGCCGCGAAAGGTATAGTAGCGATGGCCCAAAAAAGTGAACACGGCCACGACAAACGGGATGACTGCCAGCACCAAAAAGTCATAAACATGCCAGACGCTATGTCCCAAATAAAACAATCCGGCATCCATTAAACTGGCGGCTACCACCACTAGCACATAACGCACAGCCGAACCCTTGGTTGATTTTTGATGCTTAAAAGTCCACAACCGATGCAGGGAATAGTTGTAAATCATGGCTATGCCCAAGGCCAACACATTTTGGACGGAGCGCGAACCAGAGGTCCATAAAATTCTGGAAATTACGGCGTAACATCCGATTTTGAATAAAGCCGAACTGCCACCCACCAGGCCAAAACGAAAAATCGTCCAAAACTCCTTGCGCAGTGCAGTAATTACTTTCCCAATAAAACCCGACCGTTGGTTATCTGGCATATTAAGTCCTAAGATTCTATCGCATATTCCAGCTCTACACAAACTTTATATTTTGTGCCAGTATACCACTATGGACTTGCTCGGTATGAAACTCAAAAGAATCTTTCTGGTCATCGGGGACCTGATAATTTTTCAGCTCGCCCTGGCGCTCACTCTTTGGCTGCGCTATGGCGACATTGATCGCATCACCTGGGATCTGCACTTTCTGCCCTTCAGCGTGCTTAGCCTGCTCTGGCTCATCGGTTCGTACGTGACCGGCCTATATGATTTAAGCGCGCTCAAAAACGGCATCAAATTTTTCAGATTATTTTTGGAGGGCATGATCGCCAACCTGGCTATCGCTCTGGCTTATTTTTATCTTATTCCAATTTTTAATATTGCGCCGCGCACCAACCTCTTTTTATATTTCGCCATTGTCTTACTGCTCGGCTATATTTGGCGCTTGGCTTACAATCGATTTTTAAATCACCGCTTGTTCAAAAACAAAGTTCTCTTTGTGGGACCGGGTACCGATGCCATGCGCATCTATAATTTATTGCAAAAACCCGGCTATGGATTTGAGCTATCCGCGGTGGTGGAGACCGTACCGGGCGCGCGTTTTGCCGAAGACACAATCTCTTGGCACATGTCCACTGATTCCATTCGCGATATTCTGAATCGCCAACACGTGCACACGATTCTTTTGGGCCACAAACCCGACGAAGTGCCCGGATTAAAAGACGCGCTCTACCAAACGCTTTTCACCTCCACCACCCTGCTCGACCAAGCTACGTTTGAAGAAGCCATGACCGGCTGCATGCCTTTGGAGTATGTGTCGCAAACCTGGTTTTTGGAGCATCTGCGCGAAAACGACAAAACTTGGTACGAGAGTTTTAAGCGACTGACCGACCTTGTTTTGGCTATTCCCATCGGCTTGGTCACGTTGGTGCTGTATCCGCTGATTGCTTTGACTATTAAATTTTCCACTCCGGGTCCGGTGTTATATTCTCAAATCCGCATCGGAAAAATGGGCCAGTCGTTTAGGATTTGGAAATTCCGCTCCATGATCCAAGACGCGGAAGCTGATGGGCGGCCGCAATTCGCATCTCCGGACGATCATCGCATCACGCCCGTGGGAAAATTTCTACGCGTCACGCGCCTGGATGAACTGCCGCAAATTTGGAACGTGTTGCGCGGCGATATGTCGCTCATCGGTCCGCGCCCCGAGCGCCCGGAATTCGTGGAAGAACTCACGCGCCAAATGTCATTTTACGCTTTGCGTCATCTGGCACGACCGGGTTTAACGGGCTGGGCCCAAGTAAAATTTCCCTATGCCGGAACTTTTGCGGATAATCTGACCAAACTTCAATTCGATTTATATTATATAAAACATCGATCGTTTTTGATCGATGTGGCCATTCTACTCAAAACCGTGGGGATTGTATTGCGCCGCCAAGGAACTTAAAATTCGAATGTCGAATTTCGAATAAAACAAGAAAAGTCAAACATTCCATCTTCGACATTCGAAATTCCAAATTCGAAATTTATGGTTTGCGCGCCAGAAAAAAATAACCCGATACTTGCTTGCCGGATGATTTTCGCCATCCATCCAACCACCGGCCGAAAAATTTAACGCCCTTGGCGCCTAATCCGCCGGGCAATAAATGGCCCAGAGTTTCGATGGGGCCGCGCACTGCGGCAAAACGAAAATCTATAAACTTTTCGCACAAACTCCGAATGCCATCCTCGGTATAACGAAAATAATCCCCATAATAACCGCGCATGGCGTGATACGGATAAAGAAAAGGCACGTAGACAAAAAGCAATCCGCCCGGTTTTAACACTCTGAACATTTCGCTCATAGCATCCCACGGTCGCGGCACATGTTCCAAAACCGCTAAACAAACAATCGCATCCCAACTCGCATCAGCCAACGGTATGGCCATGATATCTCCCACAATATTCGGATGATAAGTATCCACCTGATCCATCACTTGATAATCCACTTGCGTCAACAAAGGTTTGATCCAAGCCCTGCCCGGATCTTCCTGATTGCCGCGCGCCGAATCGATGCGCAAACCCGCGCCCACATCCAGCACCTTGGTATTGGGACGCAAAACTTCTTTAACCGCTTGGTTAAAAAACATTTCCCAGTTGGTTTGTTTTTTTGCAGACATAATAATTATTTAGGCTCAAGAAAAAGAATGCCGGTGGGGATCTTTTCTTCGACGCGCAATGCCGCATCCAAGGCCATCATCCTATTTTGCACCGGATGCGCTGTTTTTTGCAAATCCACTACACGATCTTGATAATACGGATATCCGAAATTTTTATTGTACTTCACGCACGGTTGAAGAATATCAATATAAGCCAAGCCGTCAAAATTAATGGCTTGCTTCATCAGATCAGCCAGTTGATCCGCATCACCCGCATAACCGCGCGCCACAAAGCGACAACCCGTAGTTATAGCTAAGGCCAACGGATTAAGCGGATCGTAAAGCAAACCGCGCGGCGTGGATGGTGTCATCTGACCCTTCTTGGCTGTGGGCGAGGCCTGCCCTTTGGTCAAACCATAAACGCCGTTATTGCCAACCAATAAAGTAATATTTACATCATTTCGGATGGCGTGAATAAAATGCCCCAAGCCGATGCCATAAGTATCGCCATCGCCCGCCACGACTATGACGTGGAGTTTGGGATTAGCCAGTTTAACGCCCATGGCTGTTGGTATGGCTCTGCCATGCAACGCGATCAAACTGTAAGTGTCCATCCAATATGGAAGGTTGGCGCCGCAACCAATGCCGCCCACAATTACCACAGATGCCGGATCAATTTGTAAATCACACAAAGCTTGGCGCAAGGCAACCAAGGTGGCGTAATTACCACAACCCGGACACCAGTTAGGCTTCCGTTGATCTCTGAAATAGTCATTAGGCAACCACGACATAAATTATTTGACCATTGATTTTACCTGTTCGCTGATCTCTTCCGGCGCAAAAGGCCGGCCGGAAAAATCTAAGATCTTATCTTTGATTTCCAAACCGGTTTTTTCTCGCAATAAACCTCCCAGCTGGCCGGAAAAATTTCCTTCCACCAAGATCGGATGCTTGAGGCCTGAAACAACTTGTTGAAGATTCAGCGGCATGGGATTCAAATATTTAATCTGCAAAATGTTCGCCCGGATACCCTCCTGCTCCAAAATCTTCAGCGCCTCATGAGCCGGACCATAAGTCGAACCCCAACAAATCAATGTGACCCCCGCATCTGGCGAACCGTCTAAATGCACGGACGGAAGTTGGCTCTGGCAGGTAGCTATTTTTCTCATCCTTTTTTCATTCATGGCGCTCACCTCTTCCGGCCTTTCCATAAAAAATCCATCTTCACCATGTTCATAAGAAGCCTGTATGTGTCGCCCATCAGCCTGTCCGGGCAGATAGCGCGGCGATATTCCATCCGCCTCAAGTTTGTAGCGTTTGTATTCGCCGACCGCTGGCAAATCAGCCGCCAACTTTCCACGCCGAATGGACAACGTCCGATCATCCGGTTCCTTCAGGTTCATCCAACTTTCTCCCAAATATTTGTCCAGCAACACAGTTACCGGACATTGGTATTGGTCAGCTAGATTGAATGCCTCGAACGTAAGATCAAATGCTTCTTGAATGGTGCCGGGCGCTAAAACGATGTGCGGGAAATCACCCTGGCCCGCATGTAAAACTTGCCGCAGATCGCCTTGGCCGGTTCGCGTGGGCAAACCGGTTGATGGACCGGGCCGCTGAACTTCTAAAATAACCACTGGAATTTCGGCCATGCCGGCAAACCCCACAGCCTCGGTCATCAGTGCATAACCGCCGCCTGAAGTTGCGGTCATGGCTCGGGCTCCGGCATATCCCGCTCCGATGGCCATGTTGATCGCGGCCAACTCATCTTCAACATGATGAACTGACATACCTGACTCCGACGCATGCTCGGCCAAATAATGCAGTACGCTGGTGCTGGGCGTCATGGGATAAGCGGAAAAAAATTTACATCCGGCTTTAATCGCGCCCAACGCGGCCATGGTATTCCCGGATACCATCAATTTTTGATCGCCGGTCGCGCTGTAAAGTTTAAACGGCCGGCAATTGAAAAACATTTTTTCCGCATACTCGTATCCAGCTTGCAATGCTTCCAAATTTATTTTCACCACATCTTCGCCTTTGCGTTTAAATCGCGCGGCCACAACTTTTTGCGCCAAAAATAAATCCGCCTGCAAAAGATTTACCGCCACGCCGATGGCCACCACATTTTTTAAAACCTCGCCGCCGCCCTTGGACTTGACCAGCTCCTTGAGCGGAGTTGGCAAATATATGATTCCGCTGACCGGCGTCATCAATTGATCCGCCGCTTCATGGATCACCAAGCCGCCGGGCTTAAGCCGCTTGATATCTTCAAACAACGTCTCCTGATCCAGCGCAATCACTAAATCCAACTTCGAACTATGACCGAGAACCATCTCACTACCGACATTCACCTGATAAAAATTATGGTATCCCTTAATAACATTGTGCAATTCGCTATTTAAAAAAAAATTCCAGCCGCTTTCCACCGCCAGTCCGGCCAGCATCTGAGCGGTTACATCCACGCCCTCTCCGGCCTTGCCGCCGATCAGTATGTTAAATCCTATTTTTATCATGTCTCAATCACGCCTGCGGTTCGATGCCTTGCGAGCGCAAATGATCACGCAAACCTTGATCAAACGGAATGCGCGGCTCCCAGCCAATGAGCTCTTTGGTCAAAGAAATATCAGCGTGCGAATGACGGCCTTCGGCCGGACGCGCCGGATGATAAATGGTTGGTCCACCGATTTTGCGCGCAATCTCACTGACTGAACGCGGATCGCTGGCGCCCACATTTAAAACTTCGCCCTTACCCACCTTGGGCGAAACCATGGCCAGCATATTAGCGGCCACTACATCGTATACATGGGTGAAGTCGCGCGTCTGCCCTCCGTCGCCATGGATGGTCAATGGCTCACCGGCTTTTTTCTGACGGACGAAAATGGAAATCACGGTTACATACGCGCCCTCGTCAGCCATACGCGGACCATACACATTAAAATAGCGCAACGACACGGTCTCTAATCCGTACAAGCGCGCAAAATGCTCGGCGTTCAATTCCCCGATGTATTTGTGCAAACCATACGGGTTGAGCGGTTTGGCCGGCATATCCGGTCGATGAGGCAATTCCGGTTGATTGCCATAAGCTGAAGATGAGGCCGAATAAACCAAGCGTTTGACCTTGGCATCGCGCGCCGCCACCAGCACATTCAGCGTACCAAAAACATTGGCTTGTGCCGACTCTATCGGATGCTCAATGGAATATGGAATGCGCGGCAGTGCGCCAAAATGAAATACACCATCCATACCCTCAAAGGCCGGACGGATTGATTCTAAATTTGTGAAATCCAATTCATAAAATTCTGCGCCCGGCGGAATATTTTCGCGCTTGCCGGTCGAAAGATTATCCAAAATTCTTACTTGGTGCCCGGCCTTAAGCAAAGCATCGGCTGCATTACTGCCGATGAATCCCGCTCCGCCAGTCACAAGATATTTTGACATATTGAATAACTACTCACTACCCACTACAAACTCCCCTTCTTTGGACTCCCCTCTTCCCACTGAATATCCAAACCTTGTTTACTGACCAGGTCGTTATTGTATTCTTCGGCTTTTTTTAATAAAGACAAATCCGCATTCAATTGTTCAGCCAGATGAATGATGGCGCGCGTGTCTTTGGGCAAACATTTACCTCCATAGCCGCGATAACCCTGATAAAAAATTTCCAAATGCTGTTCTCCAATCCACGGCTCGGCCTTGGCACAGTCTTTGACTAATTCATAATCCACGCAAAGTTTGTGGCATAGATCATACATCTGGTTGGCATAGGCCACCTTAAGCGCATAAAACGCATTGCCAAAATATTTAACCAACTCCGCAGCCTTAGCCGGAATGATTTTTTCAAACGGCGCGCGCGGTAAAATTCCCATGACCGCTTCCGCATCGCGGCGGCTCTGTTGAGTAAACCCCACGATCTGTCGACGGGGTTTTTGCATGTCCTGATCAGCTATGGCTTGGGTTAAAAATTCCGGGTTGAACAATACTCGATGCTGTGGAAACAGTTGCTGAATTTTATCCGTGGTACCGGGCAAGATAGTGGATTTTAAAACTATGGTTTTGCCGGGCACGGGTATGGTTTTTAAAGCGGTCTGAATATATGAATCATCAAAGCCCGTACCATCCAAACCCGCCTGCCGGTCAGGCAGGTAATAGGGCGTGGGCACAGCTATAAAAATTATTTCCGCATCGCGCAAAATTGAAATATCGTTTAATCCTTTGGGTGGATCATAATGGCCGACCTCTACGCCCTGGAGCTTAAAATATCGGGCTAGCGCCGCTCCCACGAAACCCAATCCCATGATGGCTATTTTTTGCATATTTAGGCTATTGGAACCTTATAAAACCTATCTTAAACAATAATATGGCTTTTGCCAAGAACCCCGCCATCTAATCCCGGGTCAAGCCGCTTATCCAAATATTATCAGTGTCTGGGTTGTAGAAAACCGTAATTTCAGTCATTCTATAGCCAAGCTACTCTAGACATGAACCTCCGTCAACATATCAGCCGATTAGCCACTTTTTTAACCAAAAAACTGCGGCTGGACGTACGTTTTTACGGACGCTCTTTTGGGTTGATATCCTTGGGGCATACCAGCGCCATCATCCGCGGAATTGCCACCACCTTTTTGATGGCTCGCTGGCTGCCGCGGAATACCATGGGAGAGTTCCGTTACATTTTGGCGTTATTCGGCATAGCCAGCATTTTCTCTTTATCTGGATTAAATATCAGCATCATCCGCGGCATCGCCAAAGGCGACACTGGAATCGCTCGAGCCGCACTCAAACTGATTTTTTTAATTTCACCGCTGGGTTCGGTGGGATTAGCCTTGGCGGCATGGGAGCGGTGGGCTCATGGAGAAACACACGTAGCCACCGGCCTGCTGATCGCCGGTCTAATTTTCCCTTTATATTCTGTGAGCGGCTTGTACGGCGCCATTCTAACAGGCAAGGATGAAATTCGAAAACTAACCAAAATCGCCGTGGCCAACAATGTGCTTTTTGCACTTTTATTTTTTGCAGTGATTCTTAACACCAAAGAGCTTTTACCCGTACTGGTGGCCTATTTTGGTTTTGATGTTTTAATTCGCGGCTGGATTACTTGGCGCGAAGTCCGGCGCCTTAAGCCTGGCGGCAATTCAGCCGAACATTTGCTATTGGGTAAACATCTATCGGCCATCGGAGCGTTTCAAGTCATAGCCATGCAATTAGATCAGGTACTCATACAAAGATTTTTTGGCTACGGTTCGCTAGCCAACTACAGCATCGCCATCCTAATACCGGAACAGATCAAGGATTTTATTAATTCCATCAGCGGTATCGTACTCCGCCGATTCTCGCGCCATAAAAATACCCCGCAAATTCTCCAGCAAACTAAGCGGCATTTCTGGACCGTCACAGCTGGTTCCGGAATTTTAGCCTTAGCTTACATAGTAGTTGCACCGTTTATTCTCCCTTGGTTATTTCCGCAGTACCAAAATCAAATTCTACCAAGCATAGTTTATGCGCTGGGGTTAACCGCCATGTCAATCATGGTGGGTGTCAATTTCATGCAAGCTAATAACCAAATCCGACGGCTCTGGATATTTTATATCGCCAACACCGTACTACAAATCGGTTCCAATTTAGCATTAGTTCCTTTTTTCGGGAGTTGGGGCGCAATTCTATCTAAAACCGTAACACGATTAATCAGCGCCGGCTTAAGCTATCCACGTTTTGAAAAATCTAAAGATCAAACATCCAATAAATCATAACAACGTTTGTCGCCAGAACGCGGTTCCGTCAAATTTTATAAAAATGCATGCTGGTGGAAAAAAAACGATCGTCAATATATTTTAAATGACTTTTTAAAAAAGAAATCATCCCTGACGTTCTTGGATAATATGGCGGGGGCAACAACGCCAGTCCCGCTTGTTTCGCTAATATTTTTAAAGATTTTCTATTATAACAGTTTATATGTTCAAGAGGATGCATGGCGTCTTTTTGAGCTTTCCAATTGGAATTTTTTAATTTTCTCTCCATCGCCCGTCCATCAGGTACTCCGATATAAATAACACCCTGTTTCTTCAAAAGTTGGGCCAAGTTAATCAGCACCTCTCTTGGATTGGGGATGTGTTCAAAAACTTGATTTGAATAAATATAATCGTAAGATTCTTCTTTTTCTTGGGCAATATCATCAATAATTCTTAAACCGCTATTTTTTGCATAGTCTATTCTTATTTTCGACAACTCCACTCCGGTGACATTAAAATTAAAAGCCTTGGCCAAATTCGACCAAAATCCCCATCCCATCCCAAATTCTAAAACATTAATTTCATGTGGTTTTTTATTCAATATCTTACAGATGCGTTGAATCTCAAATGCATAGTTGGCAAACAATGCGATATCAGATAATTTTTTTTTATTTAGGCTATCCTCAGGCGAAATCCATTTTTCATAAAGCAAAAACATGTCATCGTCGTTTAAAATATGCTGCTGAAACAATAAATCGCATTTACTGCAACTAACAATGCAATAATCAAATTTTATTTTTTCCTTCGGTATCCGTCCAGAATAATATTTATCTAAAAACGGCCACACTTTATTATCAGAAAAAGGACAGGTAAAAATAATTTTAACCTCCGTGTTTCCACAAGCCGGACAAATATCCCTAGTAACAAAATTTTCATTCATAATTAAATTCCCTCCCGCTCCACCGTTTGCGGCGAAAAAAATTTATTGGTTCATTTTTAATCTCAACGAAACATGTTGGCCTGGCCAAGGATACTCAAAATTAACTTTTTTTACAATTTCAAATCCAGACTTTAGGAACAGATCTAACAAATCATCAATTTTTTCCCAAGCCGACGCCTCATAGTCGCCTATAGCATAACCTTCCTCCGTTCCTCTTACAATCTCCAGGACCAAAAAGCCGCGGGGCTTCAAAACTCGTTTTATTTCTTTAATCAGTTGGTTCAAATCCAAAGCATGATCAAGCGAGTTTGAAAAAATAACGTCTACGCTATGATCTGAAAATTGGATAGCATGAAAATCGCCATAAACCACGTATTTATTGTCTACACCGGGGTTTATGTCTATCCCAATCGCGAAACAACCGAGATCAAAAAAAGATTTCACCTCAGTCCCTATACGCGCGGCTAAACATAAAACATTCATTCCCGGTTGAACAATGCTCTGTTCTTTCAATCTATTTTTCAACTCGAGGCGATACTGAATATCATACGTGGGACGCAAGCCGTCTTTAATTTTATCAAGTTTTGATTTTTGATGGTCAAGATATTCTTGATATGTTTTATATTCTTTCTTTTTAATTCCCGATTCGCCTTCTATCCATTTGCGCTGTTCGCGATTAAATTTATTTAAAAAATAATCGATTACCAATCGAGGTTCTTTTATTCCTAGCTCAATTTTTTTAATTAGCGATGACATATTTATGCAGTTTGAAAAATTGTTTATAAAAAATTATTAGTTCGCTCCATTTGTCTTAGCCTCCCCAACTGAAGGCGCTAGTTTCTCCGGTTTGCGTGCAATCAAAATCATTTTTTGCACAAACAAAGGCGCCAAAAAACCCTCTTTCCATTTCCGTAAAACAGAGAATCGACGCTCGCCTAATATGTTTCTACCGACCTGTCGTTCAATGATAAATCCTGCAGACTCCGCCCGTTGGCGCAAAAGTTTAAAACCATGCGGACTAAGGTGCGTCGGATCGTCATACGGATCGCGCCTATCTCCTTTTATCCAATAAAGAACATCGTATACGCGTTTGATGGGATAATTGGGCGTCTGAAGTATCAAGTACCCTCCGGTTCGGAGAACTCGCCACGCTTCTTGAAATAACCTATCCGGCTCCATGATATGTTCAATCACTTCAAAAGAAGTCACGACATCAAACGAGTTATCGTCATACGGGATATGTTCTGCCATGCCCCACCGTAATTCTGCACGCGGAAGACTCTCCCGAGCAATGGCTAATGCCTCTTCACTTGGATCTATGCCCACCAACTCGCATTGAGTCGAACTGGCGCATTGAGAAAGGAATGATCCGTAACTGCAACCAATGTCCAATATCCGTCCCTTGAGATACGGACGAATCAACGAAAAATCAGTATAAGACGACAACCCGTTAAGATGTTTTCGCAAATATGCGTTCCAATCCGTACACTCGTCTTTCATGGAAAAAATATAAAATTATAATTAAAATAAACAAAAAATTAAATACGTGTACCTCGTGCCACATCCTAGCTGCCTCTTTTTGCCCGACGATTTTTATACCAGGCACGAGTACAATGAAACACAAATAACCACCGATATTCCAGAAAAACCAGATTATAGGACCAAGGAAGCGTAGGTTGACTGGCTAATCGATTCTTAATTTCTGCCTTTAAAACTCGAAAGAGCTGACCAAAAAAACTTCGCGCATTGTACCAAATTATCCATCTAGTCAGATAATGCCAATCGCGCGCGGCCAAAGATTCTACTTCCAATTGTATATAATGTCGGCTACGCCGTCTGAGCTTTTGAGCTTCTGGTTCCGGACAAATAATCGCCTCCTCATGGTTGACCGTCTCCAAGCCTTCTGGGATCACGAACCTCTCATGCACCTTGCGATTAGCCAAAGTCACGCCCGAACTCCGAGTAAACAGCCGCACATAATATCCGCTATAAAACGGGGTGTTGGTAATCACGCGGCCATCAGCTATTTTAGGATAACGGCGCACTTGATGAACTTGGCGCTGATTATTTTGCGCCACCACTTGCCGGATTACATTTAATAACTCAGGCGTAAGAATTTCATCCGCATCAAACACCAACAGCCAATCGTAGCGGCACATCTCCCAAGTTTTCAAACGCGTGGTTCGAAAATCTTGAATGCGCTGATTGGGCTCGTCCGTCTCAAATTGTTTTTCCACTCGCACACCCAACGATCGCGCGTACTCTTGAGTTCCGTCAGTGCTGTTACCATCAATAATAAAAACATCCTCAAAATTTTCAAGTAAAAGCGGCAAACATTGTTTCAAATGTTCCTTCGCGTTTAAAGTAAGGACGGGCACTGAACATGAAATTTTCATAAATAAAATTCTTTAACCAACCAGCTTGCGCTGGGTCTCGAACCAAACCCGGTTGGTATATCCTGCGATTCCACACATATTTTAAAACATTTTATCCATGTCTTTATGAAACTTACTTAGATCGGATGCCCATTTTGGATCCCAAATAGGCCATCTCGCTAAATCATAGTGGTAATCGTCTATCTTGCTACACACTGAAATGCACTGGATGGCCAACGGCTTGTGCTTACCCAGCGCAAAAATCGCGACTCAGTGGAAAAACCCGGAAAAAACTGCTCCAAAACTTTGAACCCGCCCACCTCTAAAGTCAAGCGCGCTGTTTCTGGAGTAAAAAAATTTACATGCTCAACTGCCGACCAACCTTGATAGCCAATCCAAGTCCATAGCTTCCGGACGAACACAGTCGGTACTACGGGATGAGCAACAATTAAAAGGCCGCCTGGTTTTAACAAACTATAGAGCCGCGCAATAAAAAAATGCGGCGCCACCAAATGTTCGAAAAGATTACTTGAAAAAATTACATCATAATTCTCTGCTGGAATACCATCAAAGCCATCTTCCACATTTAAACTATATGTCTTCCGATCTAAATTATTTAAAAATTTAATATATTCAGGCTCAATTTCTACCGCTTCCGAGCCCGACCCCCAATATAAAAGAGTCTGGCCATACGCACTCGCGATTTCGAGCACCTTTTTGTTGGCTAAATCGTACCTTTTAGACAAAATTTGAACGCTTCGGGGTACTTTATGAAAAAAAAATTTTATTATTCTTTCGGTCTCCTCTTTAGAAAACGAAGATTTTTCTTTGATTTCTTCAATTAGCTCTAATCTCCTTTTTTCTAAATCTTTATGAAACATAGGCCTATAAACAAAATTCTCATAAATAGAATCCTTTAACCGCCGCGATCACTTCGTCCGCTTCATCATCGCGCATCTCCGCAAACATGGGCAGAGATAAAATCCGTTTCACATTGCGCTCCGCTACCGGACAATCCCCAACCTTGCCGCCAAAACGAGCCATAGATTTTTGAACATGGATGGGCACCGGATAATATATTCCATTACCTATGCCTTTGTCCGAAAGAAATTTTTGCAATTCATCGCGCTGCTCGGTTTCCACCACAAAATGATGGTACACGTGGCTCGCGCCCACATCCGGCGGCAGAGTCAAAGGCAGACCGGATAAACCCGCGCGATAACGGTTGGCAATTTCACGCCGACGCGCATTGGCCTGATCCAAGCGTTGCAGCTTCAAGCTCAAAAAAGCCGCTTGCAAAGCATCCATTTTTAAATTCGTTCCGTAAATATCATGATAATATTTTTCCTTTAAAATTCCATGACACCGTACGCCGCGCAAACGACTCGCCAACTCATCATCATTAGTAGCCACGACCCCGCCCTCTCCCAGCGCCCCCAGATTCTTGGTGGGATAAAAACTAAAACATCCGGCGTGGCCAAATGAACCCACACGTCGACCCTGATGCATGGAGCCGTGCGCCTGCGCACAATCCTCCACCACGAACAGACGACGCTCTTGCGCCCAGGCCAAGACCTTGTCCATCTCCACTGCGCGGCCATACAAATGCACGGGCACTATAGCCTTGGTGTGCGGCGTGATTAATCGTTCACAAGTTTTCAAATCAATCAAACAAGTTTGCGGATCAATATCGCAATATACGGGCGTGGCGCCGGTGGCAACCACTGCTTCGGCCGTGGCAATAAAAGTATTGGCCGGCACCAACACTTCGTCGCCCGGACCAATACCTAAAGCCATATAAGCCGCATACAACGCCCAAGTTCCGCCGTTTACGCCGATCACATGTTTCACGCCCAAAAAATCCGCGAATTCTTTTTCAAACTTCTCCACCTCGGGTCCTAAACTGAAACCGCCCGACTCCAGGACTCGGGTAAAAGCCGCGAGATATTGATCGCGATACTTTAATGAATCGCGTTTTAGGTCAAGAAATGGTACTGACATATTTAAAATTCATTTTCCGCCAGCGGACGGATAACGCGCGCCGGATTGCCAAAGGCCACATGACGCGCCGGTACGCTTTTAGTCACCACTGAACCGGCGCCGATCATGACCCCTTCGCCGATTTCAATCCCCGGAAGAATCGTACAACCACTGCCGATGCTGGCGCGGCGTCCCACTACGGTCGGGAGACACTTCCAGCCATCGCGCCCCAACTTTTTTCCATCTGGATCAGTGGCGCGCGGCCAGCGATCATTGGTGAACATTACCCCATGACCCACAAACACGCCATCTTGTAAAGTTACGCCCTCGCACAAAAAACTATGTGAAGAAATTTTGCAGTTGCTCCCCACGTTCACTCCGCATTGCAACTCCACAAAGGCGCCAACCTGCGAACCATCACCGATGGCGCATTCATACGCATTCACCAACGGATGTATCCTAACATCTCGCCCGACTTTGACCTGTCTTAGCCATCCATCGTTGCGCAGTTCAAACTCTTCCATAATTTTTTTTGATTTACAAAAAATATCACGCCGCGCGATTTAAATCAATAAACCGCCCATCTTGTTTTAAAGACTCCATTCCGGCCTCTAAAATCCGCACCACTCTTAAACCCGCTTGCCCATCGGTTTCAGGCGCGCGACGCTCGCGAATCGCGGCAAAAAATTCTTTAAGCTGGCGACCCAATGGTTCTTCTTGTTTTATTTGCGGCACAAAAGCATGGCCCGTGCGAATAGTCGGATACATGGGCGTATCCGCTTTTGGATCAT
>JAGVIJ010000107.1 GCA_020056125.1 bacterium
CCGATAGCTATCGGGATGTTTTGTTTAGTTTTTTTATCGCTTAACGGCTGACCGAAATGGTCTCACTAAGTTCTGCGCTGGGCGCGGTGACGATCACGCGCGGATTGGTGGAGGTTGTCTTGTGAATATAATAACCCGTGCCCGTGGCTGAAACTCCCGAAGGATCTGAAGGCATGGACACGATATACAATTCATTGTTGGTTAAGACTGACAAATCAATACCCGGGACGCAAGTGGAAGTAGCTGTACCGGTTAAACAAATCTCCGCAGTGCTCGTGGGTATAGCGGTGGGAATACGGCCGCGATTATCAATCATATATTGATTGACTGCATTTAAAATCGTGTTGACGTTAACTCGACGTTGGGCGTTATTGGCCTGCGCCAGTTGACGCGCCGGGTTGATGGCGATAATCACGATGGCGGCTAAGATTGCGATGATCGCAATGACCAAAAGCAACTCCACCAGGGTGAACCCGCGAGCTTTTGTGGTGCGTGAGGTATGAATAAAAGACTTCATAAAAAAATAAATAAAGATTATTTGTTGTTTGATTATACCATGGCAACTGGCAACCAACAAAAAAACACCCTCCACAGATGTTTTTTAAATTCCACCTCAGAAAAGTGACCAGAAAAATTACGTTTGTCCCGTGAGCCGTGGACGCGAAGCGTCTTTACGGTTTTTACGGGATCGACCTGAACTTTCCTCCGGACTCCTCCGGAGATTCACACTCCCTAGAAAGGAGGTGATCCATCCACAGCTTCCGCTACGGATGCCTTGTTACGACTTCGTCCCTATCGCTGGCTCCACCTTAATTCCCTCATCGGGAGCTTTGGGTGTTTCCAACTTTCTTGACGTGACGGGCGGTGAGTACAAGAGCCGAGAACGTATTCACGGCCACGTGCTGATTGGCCGTTACTAGCGAATCCGACTTCATGAGGGCGAGTTGCAGCCCTCAATCTGAACTGGGGCACTGTTTGTTGGGATTAGCTCCATCTTGCGATTTGGCGACCCATTGTCAGTGCCATTGTAGCACGTGTGTAGCCCTAGGTGTAAGAGCCATGCTGATTTGACGTCATCCCCGCCTTCCTCCCCGTTATCCGAGGCAGTCTCCCGCGATAAATAACACGGGACAGGGGTTGCGCTCGTTATCCGACTTAACGGTACACTTCACAGCACGAGCTGACGGCAACCATGCAGCACCTGTGTAGCACCCTCTAAGGCAGCCAATGTTTCTATCGGCTTGCAGCTACATGTCAAACCTAGGTGAGGTTTTTCGCTTGTCATCGAATTAAACCACATGCTCCTCCGCTTGTGCGGCTCCCCGTCTATTCCTTTGAGTTTTAGCCTTGCGGCCGTACTTCCCAGGCGGGATGTTTAATGCGTTTGCTATTTTAACCGGCGCTGGGAGGGTCGAAACTCCCAATACCTAACATCCATAGTTTAGGGCGTGGACTACAGGGGTATCTAATCCCTTTCGCTCCCCACGCTTTCGTCCCTGAGTGTCAGGCTTGTTCTAGTGAGTTGCTTTCGCTTTTGGTGTTCTTGCCGATATTAACGGATATTACCCCTACACCGGCAATTCCACTCACCTTTCCCAGCCTCTAGCTTAGTCGTATCAAGAGCGGTCTACGGGTTGAGCCCATAGATTTAACCCCTGACGCACCAAGCCACCTACGGACCCTTTACGCCCAATAAATCCGGATAATGCTTGAGGTCTCTGTATTACCGCTGCTGCTGGCACAGAGTTAGCAACCTCTTATTCTCCAAGTACCGTCATTGATTCGTCCTTGAAAAAAGCAGTTTACGACCCGAAGGCCTTCATCCTGCACGCGGCGTCGCTCCTTCAGACTTGCGTCCATTGAGGAATATTCTCGACTGCAGCCACCCGTAGGTGTCTGGGCAGTGTCTCAGTCCCAGTGAGGGGGGTCGTGCTCTCACACCCCCTACCCGTCATAGCCTTGGTGGGCAATTACCCCGCCAACTAGCTGATAGGCCATAGGCCCCTCTTCAAGCCCCTTTCGGGATTTACATGGGAATGACATATGTCCCCCCATGTCTATCGGGAATTATCCCCGGTTTCCCAGGGTTATTTCCGTCTCGAAGGTAGGTTACCAATGTGTTACGCACCCGTTTGCCACTAACTGTTCTCGGTATTGCTACCAAAAACAATTCGTACGACTTGCATGCCTTAGACACGCCGCCAGCATTCATCCTGAGCTAGGATCAAACTCTCATAAATAACCTCATAATCTCTCGAGAGACATTATGAGATCAACCATCCCCCATTGCGTGATGCAACAGAGGATCCGTCCCCCGAAGCTTTATGCGTAGGGGGACTAAAAAGACGTAATTTACTTTCCAATAAGGACAGAGGCGTCAAGCGCCTGCTACTCCTTGTGTGGTTTTCATGGTCACTCTTCTATTGTCGAAGAACAGTCCTGATGTTTTTTGGACTTCTAAACCACGCTTGCGGCGTGGTTCGTTTTAATTTGTGGAGATCCCCCCTAAAAAGAGGCATCAGAACGTGTCGAAAGCTTAATCTATCCCACGGACTCTGTCAAGCACTGCCCGTCCCGGAAAAATTGGACAATTTTAAAGCCCCAACAGGAGTTCCCATCGGGGCTAGAACTGGGGGCGAAGAACGGCATTTGACTAATCCTCCAGGCCGAGAATTAGACTCGGCGTTTTGAGAGGAAAGCCACCCTCTACTACTCCGCCATGGGTCAGAATGTCTTGAGTTCCGCTGATCTCAAACGAATGCCTGTTGCTGACCGAGCTGGGCGGCGCCAAAAAGTAAACCAAGAGATCAAGGTAGTTCGACTCTTCCTCCTTCACTACCAGATCCGGTTGAAAGATGTATTCCCCGCCTACCACCGAAGCCGGTTGGCAATAGACAGACTCCTCTTGGAAGCTCGTGTAGAGCCACACGGAAGAGATGTCAGCCAACCTGTCTCCGGTGTATTTGAGCTTGACGCTTTTTACAGTCACCTCTCCATTGTCTGCAAAAAAACGCAGTTTGGACGACAGAGCGGCAAAAGTTGATTCGACCAAGCCATCCTCATTCAGAGGAAACTCGACCGACTGATCGCCCTGGTCTTCGAACCAAACCAACAGCTTCACGACCTTGTCTTGATGAGTTGTGCAGACATCTGCGCACGCCGTCGTCTCATCGTCGACTTCAGAGACGTCGACCCATCCACGCCCGCCGCAGCCCATGGATGAGCAAGCGAACAGACAAACGAACATCACTAACAATAACTCTCTCATCGCTCGCCTCCTGGTGAAAAGATCTGAAGAGACACTAGTTTATAACTTTTGTTTAGTCAATCAATTCAAAATAAACAATTTTAAAGCCCCGACAGGAGTTCCCATCGGGGCTTTTGAGTAGACGAGCACGTCTACTTGTTGAAGATTGTTATTCTGGCCTGGAGATCTTGATAGTAATGGGTATGGATTTCGTAGGGAAGATGCGGCTCTCCTGAGTTCGTGCCAGACCCGTTGAAATTCACGGTGTACTGATTGCCGATAATCGACGTACTGAGAGGATCGGCGATGTCCAAGAGCATCGTCAAGGTAACCGCTGTTCCTTTTTTCACAACGAATGGGTCTTCACCATCGAATCCCGCAATATCGTCGTTGTACGACAACATGCTGAAGGAGCCTGGCCCCATGTATATCTTGCCGTACTGATCGACCACCCGTGGATTCCGGAAGTTCCAGTTTGCAGGAGTCGAGCACTCCCCCTCACAAAAAGCATGGCCCTCGTTGGCGGAGTAGACATTCACCAGATAGAACCTCAACCACCACACCAAAAGATCCTGACAATCTGAGGCCGTGATTCTGATCGTCAAGGTCTCGACGCCTTCATGTCCTACAGTGAAGAAGGTGTCCATGTGATGGAGGAGTTCGATCAGCACATCTGGATTGCAGTCCTTCTCTGCTCCAGCATCACCGCCACCAGCGCCGCCGGCCGCATCGCTGCCGCCGGTCGCTCCTCCGCCGCCGATCGCTTCTTCTCCACCCGCGCCGCCAGCACCATCCGGATCTTCCGTCACGGAACCTCCGGCTCCGACGGCAGTGCTGGTCGGCTCGTCGTTCTCGTCACCTTCGTGATCATCGAACACGACGATGGTCTCCTTATCCGGCGTCTCGTAGAAGTTGTAGGTGCACCCGCTGACCATGGCGAACAGACAAATCACACAAATGAAAATCTTCTTCATCGGGAATCTCCTGCCCTGTTGTAGTTGGTAAAATGGCCGGCCTTTAACCAGCCGTAGCTTGAAGTGCTCCTTTTGGCACAATGTTTAATCTAGCATAAAAAACCAATTCTGTCAAGTATTCTTGGCAGTAGATAATTTAATAAAATGCGTTAAAAATCAGTAAAAACCTCGACGCCCGCTAACCCATGCCCTAATTCGAGCGAATTAGAGATAGGTTAAAAAATGCCGGATTTACTCATCATTTTGACGCTTAGTTCATTTTGACTTTTTTAAGCCCTAAGCCAAGGGGGCTTGACAAAAACCCGATTTTGTGGTAGTTTCCAGTCACGTTAGATAGATAGCGGTAGCTTAAACAAACAGGCAAAAAAACTCGGAAACAAACGTCAAAAACAAGATTCGTCAGATTTTCCAAGGAGTGATTCATGAACGACATCAGCCAGATTTCGCAGGTTCAGAGCGACAAGGGTTTCGGCTTCTCCCCCTTCGCCAAGCTCGGGAAGACGATCGACATCAACCGGCTCCCGACGCAGGCCGAAGCCGAGGCCAAGCGAGCCGAGGAGCAGGCCAAGCGGATCAAGGAGCAGGCCGAGCGCGAGGCGGCCGAGGCCGAGGCCAAGCAGGCCGAGGCCGAGGCCAAGAGCGAGGAGCCCAAGGCCGAGAAGGTCATCGATGAGGAGGTCGAGACCAAAGCGGAGACCCCGGCCGAGGCGCAGGCCGAGGTCGAGGCCAAGGCCGAGGAGGCCGCTCCCCCGCCCAAGTCCGAGGACAAGCCCAAGGCCAAGGCCGAGCGGCCCTTCGGACCCAACGCGGTCTCGGCCATCCTGGCCTCCGAGGCCAAGAAGCGCGACCAGGGCGACGAGTTGGCCACGTGCCTGGCGGCCGGCGACTTCGTCATGCGGCGGGTTCTCCGGAACCACCGCGACGACGAAGACGCGGACGAGCAGGAGGCGCGGGTCTTCAGCTTCGTCTACCGCGCCCACCAGAGGGCGGGGCAGGACGACAAGAAGGCTCTGCGCCTGACCAAGGCGTGGATGAAGGAGGTCAAGCGGCCGCCCAAGTTCACGGTCGAGGTCGTGACCCATCTGATCGCCCAGACCCAGCCCCACAGGAGGCCGGGGAAGGCCACCTGGATCAGGGCCACGCTCCAGGAGGAGCAGGAGCGGTACGAGACCGTGGAGATGATCAAGCTCGAGGCGGCCATCGTGGAGGCCCTGCGGCCGCCCAAGTTCACCCCCCAGCGGGTGAGCGAGCTGGTCAAGGCGACCCTTCTGTCGAAGAAGGGTCCGAGCCCGGTGGACCAGGCGCGCTGGATCCTGGACGTGGTGGCCAAGGACGGCCGCTACTCCATCCAGGAGCAGCACGACCTCCGGAGCGCGGCCAAGATCGCGCTCAAGAGCGTGCGCATGGCCATGGCCAAGCCGGCCACCAACGCCATCCTCGAGCAGCTGCTCAAGGGGGGCGACCAGCGCCGCCAGCCCAAGCCCGCGGGTCTGCACGGCGGCCCCAAGCCCAAGGAGCCGGCCAGCCTGTTCGCAACGGCGAACCAGCAGCCGGAGCGGGAGCTCTCGCCCGAGCAGCGCGAGGCGCTCATCGCCAAGCAGCAGCGCGAGGCCGAGGCAGCCAAGGCCGAGCGCATCCAGCGCCAGGCCGAGGCCGAAGCCGCTCGCAAGCGGCGCGGCTACGGCGAGATGCCGTACCGCGCGCCCAGGCTCAAGAAGAACCAGGATCAGGGCAAGGGCAAGGATGGCAAGGGCAACAAGGGCAAGGGTGGCAAGCGCGACCAGCGGGCCGCGTAACGACCGCAGGGTACAGCCAGCGCGAAGGCTGTTCTAAACCGAAACCGGGGATGTAACGCGAACATTCCCCCAAAAAAGGATGATCTAATGAAAAGCGCGGCCAAACCAAAAATGCCGCGTAAAGGTCAGAAGAGCAAAATCATCTAACCAAAAAGGAGGACTTTCGAAAGCCGGCAAGGACAATAACTCGTCCCTGCCGGCTTTTACTTTTATTTATTTCAATCGGAACTAACCCCCTCTGGCTCCCCCTTAATCTAAGGGGGAGAATAAAAAAAACTAATCCTCCCCTTAAGATAAGGGGAGGCTGGAGGGGTTATGAATATGAAGCGTTAATCTCGCCCAATCATCAGGCAACAAATCTTCGGCTCGGGCTTTTTCATCTATGCCCAAATCCCGTAACCCGGAACCCGAAACTCGCAATGATTTTAAATTTGAAGCTAATAATTTTCGCGGATGCGCAAATCCTAAACGCGCCACCTGCATAATCTCTTCCGGCTCAATCCCCCATTTCTCTAAACGTTCCGCTGGCGTCATGGGTACAATTTTCAAAATCGCGGATTCAACTTTGGGAATGGGATAAAAAGAATTAGCTGACACGCGGCTTAAAATTTCCACTGACTTAGATGACAGCGCAACCATCAAAGACAGCAACGAAGTTTTTGATGGCCGGACAATTCTTTCCGCCACTTCGCGTTGTACCAGCGCAACCATCACAGACGGTGGATTAGAAACCCCACCTTCGCCAAGGCTTCGGTGGGCAGGATAC
>JAGVIJ010000018.1 GCA_020056125.1 bacterium
AAATGGAAGCATCGCGCGGTGAATCGTCGTTTGCAATCGTTGAACAAAGCATTTATCGCAGTGTCCGGAGAAGTGAAAAAAGAACTGATACATCACGATAAGGTGCCGGCGCAAAAAATTCACGTGATTTTAAACGGCATTGATTTGGCGCGCGTGGTGGATCGCGGAGTTAAAAAATTTCATGCTCCGCCGCGCTTGATTACGGTGGGTCGTTTGTTCAAACAAAAAGATCACGAAACTTTGTTGCGCGCCATGGCTGAAATATCCACGGCGTGGAGTTTGCGCATGGTTGGAACCGGGTCGCTGGAAAAGTATTTGAAGACTCTGGCTAAAAAACTAGGCATTGATTCAAAAGTTGAATTCATCGGATTTCGAAATGATATTCCCAAACTGCTGGCTGAGTCTGATGTTTTTTGTTTCCCATCGCGCTGGGAGGGTTTGGGATTGGCCGTGATCGAAGCGGCGGCCGCCGGACTCCCTGTGATTGCCACTGATCTGCCGGTGCTCAAAGAAGTGTTTAAACCAGGCGAAGCTAAGTTCGTAAAGAGCGGCGATGTTGATGGTTGGGTCAGAGCCATTACGGAAACATTGGCCAAGCCTGCGCCCGCGCTCAAAACCGCGGCTAAAACACAAGCGCGTATTAAACAGCGATTTTCCATCGACCGAATGGTAAAAGAATACGCGGAATTGTATTTAAAATTATTGACATGAAAATTCTTCACGTTAACAAATTTTTTGACCTGCATGGCGGAGCTGAAATCTATTTGCATGATTTGATGCGCGCGCAAAAACAAGCCGGGCATGAGGTGCATGCGCTGGCCACTTTAGCGCCGCAGAATTTGCCGTCCAAAGACAAAAAATATTTTGTTAAGCGGAATGATTTACATGAGTTCAAGGGTTGTTCTAAAGAGGCGGCGATTAAGGCGGTGAATTTCGTCTGGAATCGGCAGGCCAAACAATCCATGCAGCGTGCGTTGCGAGAAATTCAACCCGACGTGGTGCATTTGCACAACATTTATCATCATCTTTCAACATCTATTCTGGCGCCTATTCGCAAGTCCGGCGTGCGTTGTGTGCAAACTTTACATGATTTGAAATTAGCTTGTCCGAATTATCGCATGTACACCGAGGGTTCGATTTGCGAACGGTGTAAGGGTGGAAAATATTTTGAGGCGGTTAAACATCATTGTTTATCCCAAAGTTTTTGGCCCAATGCTTTGGCGGCCGGTGAAATGGCGTGGACTAAATTATGGCAATCTTATGAACGCGCGGTGCAAGTTTTTATCTGTCCTTCGGAGTTCATGCGCGACAAGATGGTGGAGTGGGGCGAACCCGCGTCCAAGTTCAAAGTCGTGCGCTTGCCGGTAGAGATGCGCCAGCCCGCGCATCGCCGGGGCGGTTATGTTTTAGCGGCCGGGCGTTTGAGCACGGAAAAAGGTTATGACATGCTGATCCGTGCGGCCGCGCGAGTTCCGGCGCTGGATTTTAAAATCGCGGGCCGCGGACCCTTGCAAGTGGAGTTGCAATTTTTGATCCACAAACTCGGCGCGAAAAATGTGGAGCTGGTTGGATTTAAACGCGGTTTGGATTTGGCAAATTTATATCGCAAGGCCGAGGCGTTTGTGGCTTGTCCAATTGGCTATGAAAATTCTCCGCTCACTGTGCTTGATGCTTTGGGTTATGGTTTGCCGGTGTTGGCCACGCGTATCGGCGGATTGCCGGAGATGGTGCACGAAGGGAAAAACGGTTATTTGGCCGCGCGCGGCAATCAAGATGATTGGGTGCGGATTTTAAAAAAGTTTGCGGCTCTGTCTGCAGACGATCGCGAACAATTGGCCAAAGAAAGTCATGTTTTGGCCGAGCAAAAATTTTCTGATTGGAAAAAGCACGTGCAGTTATTGGATGGAATTTATCAGTCGTGATCAGATTGACGCGGGTTGTTTTGTTTGTTAAACCTAGATGATTATGGGGCGAAAATTGCTGATGGTTTTTTTACTGGCGGCCGGTTTTTGTCCGTTTATAGTTTGGGCGGCCGGAGGCAATCACAGCGCGCCTAAATTATTGAATTTGTATTTGGGCTGGGAGATTAAGGATCAAGATTTAAAACCTTTGGCGCAATGGGATGTGGTGGTGCTGGATATGGATATGCAGTGGCAAGCGCCAGAAAAGATGCGCGTCTTGCGCCAAGAGAATCCGCGCATAAAAATTTTGGCCTATGTGAGCGCAGGCGAGTTGGCCGCGGCGCGCGCTCGAGGCGATCATGCTTCGCCTGGTTATAAATTATCTCAATTGGCCGGTGAGGATTTTTATATGCACGATGCGCAGGGCGGCCGCTTGAGTTGGTGGCCGGGCGCGTATTTGATGAACGTGACTAATCTCGGGCCGCGCATCAACAATCAACGCTGGAACCAGGCGCTGCCAAATTTTATTCGCGATGAAATTATGTCCACGGGTTTGTGGGATGGAGTGTTTTTGGATTCAGCCTTCAGCGATGTGGCGTATTTTTTTGGAGACAGAATCGACGCGGATGGAAATGGGCGAGTGGAGAGCGCGTCATCCATCAATACGGCTTGGCAACAAGGCATGGCGCAACTGATTAAAAATGTACGGCAAGCTGTGGGCGTGAATAAAATCGTGATGAACAATTCCAGCGCAGCTTATGCCGCGCAAGTCAATGGCGTGCTGTTTGAAAATTTTCCGCGTTTTGGTTGGGCTCAACCGTTTGGTGAATTTCAATCCGCCATCACCAAAAATAATCAGCCGTCGGTGTCAGCTCTGAACACCAACACCAATAACATTGAGGCGCCGCAGGATTATCGTTTGATGCGTTATGGTTTGACCAGCGCGCTTTTAGCTGACGGGTATTTTTCTTTTGACGCGGGTGATCGCGGGCACGACAGAGCTTGGTGGTATGACGAATATGCTTCGTCGCTCGGCGCAGCCAAGGGTAGCATTCGGCGTTTGACCGGCACGGGCGCGGGATTTTCACCGGGCGTGTGGTTACGTGAATATGAGCGCGGCGTGGTGGTGGTTAATTCGGATCAAGTTGCGCGCCAAATAAATTTGCCGGGCACGTTTGAAAAATTGCGCGGCGTGCAAGATCCCATGGCGAATGATGGCAGTTTGGTGAAGTCGTTGAATGTTCCGGCGCAAGATGGATTGGTTTTATTGCGCGCAACTCAAGCGGATGCGATTAAAGACAGCGCTTTTATTAACGGACAATTCGTCAAAGTGTATGCGGCTGACGGCGCCGCGGTGCGCAATGGATTTTTTGCCGAACGTCCTGATGCCCCGGCTGGCGCGCGCGTGATTTTATCTTCGGACACAGTGGCGAGCGTGGCTCGCGGCGCCGTCACTCTGCGTTCGGTGGATGGGAAAAATATCAAAGTGATCCGACCTTTCGGCCGTTTGTACACGAGCGAAATGTTTGTAGCGGTGGGTAATGCTGATCGCGATTCAGCGCTGGAAATTATTGTGGGGCGCGGCCGCGGCGGTTCGCCGGAAATCAAGGTGATGGATTTGAATGGCGGACTTTTGGCGCATTGGCGCGCGTATGGCGCGAATTTTAAAGGCGGGGTGCGCGTGGCCATGGGTGATTTGGATGGCGATGGTTTGCGCGAAATTGTGAGCGCGGCCGGGCCGGGCGGCGGGCCGCATATTCGTATTTGGAAAACCGATGGGCAAGTGTGGGGCGGAGGATTTTTTGCATTCAATGCGCGGGAGAGCGGCGGGGTGAGCGTGGCCGTGGGCGATGTGAATGGAGATAATCGCGATGAGATCGTGGTTGGTTCGGGCGAGGGCGCAGTGCCGCGAGTGCGCGTGTTTGATTTTCGCGGTACGCTAAAGCAAGAGTTTGCTCTGGGCGACCAATCTGTTCTGAGTGGTTTGGAGGTTAGCGTGGCGGATTTGAATGGCGATGGAATAAAAGAAATTTTGGTGGGCGGCCTTCAGATATTTTAAAGCATACCAATCATATCGTCATTGCGAGGAGTTGAAGCGACGAAACAATCCTTTTTTAAGAAATTTAAAGATCGCCACGCTCCCTGCGGTCGCTCGCGATGACAAGTCTCTAATTTTACAGCGAATTCAAATATGAAATATGTGGTTTAAAAAAACTAAAACCGGTTTGGCTCTGCCTGCGGCGCACGCGGCTTTGGCTCCGGCGCGCGCTTTGACCTCTTTTTTGCGGCGGCATTTTCGCCAAAAATATCAAGGCCGATTCAAATTTGCGCGCACCGTTTTTATCTTTGATGCGGTTTTGATTTTAATCGTCGCGACTTTGGTGGGGTTGAATATTTTTATTTTGAGGCATCCGGTTGCGCCCAAAGCCGGGTTGAGTTTGAATTTGCGCGCTGACGATTTAGTGGCGGCTCAACCGTTGCTTTTAGAGGCCGTGGTTCAATCAATCGATGAACAGACACACGAGGGGGTTGAGTTGGCCTGGCATTTGCCGCCGTGGGTAGAAGTTGTTCGCGCTGATCCGCCGCTGGTTCAAGGCGACCGCGCGTTGTTGGGTCAAGTTGCACCGAGCTTGGATCAGCGTTCCAGATTATGGGTGAAGATTCGCGCCTTGCCCAAAACCAAAATTGATTTTTCTTTCAGTTTGTACGATCAGACCATGTTGTGGCCGCGCGTCTATTCCGGTTCTTATCAGCGCATCATTGAAACCAGCGCGCTGTCAGCTGAACCTGATGTTCGGGCGCAAGCCATCCAAACCGGCGGATCTTTGCCTATTGTGGTGAAAAATAATAGTTCATCCACGGCGTCCGCGGTGATTTTGCGGCTGGTGCAAAAAACCGGCGCTCTCAATTCTCATTTTGCACAAGGGGACGAAATGTTGATTGGAAAAATGAATCCCGGAGAACAGCGCGTGGTTTTTTTAGAAGTGGATGAA
>JAGVIJ010000063.1 GCA_020056125.1 bacterium
CGTCGTAGTCCTGCTGGACGTTGACGATCAGAGCCGAGAGCCCCGACGCGTTATCAGGGTTGGACGGAAGCAGGCCACCCGCGTCCTGCCCGGCCGGTTTCGGCTGTTCGGCCTGCCAGTCCGCGAGGATACGCTCCGCGAGAGCCTCCATGGTCCCGCGACCCTTGGGGGTCACGAGCCGATGGATGGCCTCGATCGGCACATCCTTGGCCTCGCACGTCTGTACGAACTCTTCCGAGAGTCCACGAGAGAGACCGAAACCCTGACGCAGTCCTACGTAATCCGTTCGCTTTCCCACGACCACCTCCATTATCCGGCTCACCTCTTAACCCCGCAGAATTGCGGAGCCACAAGGCTTGCCTATCCATAACCAACAAAATTTTAATAGCACAAAATAGGGATTCTGTCAATAGTGTTTGGCATAAGAAATCGAGCTAAAATGACATATTTTAGATGGATAAAATAGCGCTTAATTAAGCCTAATCTATATAAACTAGCAAAAAACCACCTCCTACTAAAGGCTCATCAAAAACTTGGCGAGCAATCTCACACCATAGCCCGTGCCGCCGCACGGCTGATCCGGACGCGTCTCTTTTTCCGCATACGATGGCCCGGCAATATCAAGATGCGCCCACGCCGTCTCACCCACAAACGGTTTTAGAAACAGTGCGCCTTTAATGGCTCCGGCCTCGCGCCCGCCCGTATTATTGATGTCGGCAATTTTTGATTTGATGGGTTCCATGTACGGCTCATACAACGGCAACTCCCACAATTGTTCGCCGGTCTCCCGCGCCGCAGTCAAAAGTTTTTGCCCCAACTTTTGATTATTGGTCATAAGTCCGGCAATATCCTCGCCCAGCGCCACCACGCACGCGCCGGTCAGCGTAGCCAAATCAATCATCAAATCCGGCTTTTGTTTGTTCGCATAAACCAAAGCGTCAGCCAAAGTTACGCGCCCCTCGGCATCAGTATTTTTAATTTCAATGGTCGTTCCATCCATGGCGGTAACCACATCACCCGGCCGATAAGCTGAACCGCCGGGCATATTTTCCACGGCCAAAAATATACCGTGTACCGTGACCTCGGGTTTGAGAACGGTGAGCGCTTTAAACAAACCAATCACGCTGGCCGCTCCAGCCATATCAATCTTCATGGTCTCCATGGAATTGGCCTGCTTAAGCGATAAGCCGCCCGAATCAAAAGTTACGGCCTTACCCACAATGGCCACGGTTTTTTTGGAATTTTTCGGACGATAAATCAGATGCGCTCCCACCGGTGCATGCTGCGAACCGCGCGCCACAGACAAGGCCGCGTTCATACCCATGCGCTCCATGGCTTTTTGATCCAAAATCTTGCAAGAGATATTTGATCCGCGCACCGCCAACTTTTGCGCCTCTTCCACTAATTGCGCCGGCGTCATGTCAGCCGAAGGCGTATTCACCAAATCGCGCGCCAGCATGGTGGCTTCAGCCAAAACACAACCGGTCTCCAAACCCTCGGGGCCGAATTTCAATGCGCGCTTATCAGTTTCCAAAATAAATACTTGCCCGAGTTCGCGCGGCTTTTTTTCTTTTTTAAACTGCGCTCCTTTATAAATATGAAATTGATGACCGGCCAGTAACAAGCCTTCGGTCAAAGCTTGGGCTGATTCGCGCGCCGGCAAACTGGCGGTTTCCACGCCCGGCAAATTAGTGGCCACACTGCGCATCTTATGTTCGCGGCTAAGCTTGACCATATAGCCGCCGATTTTGCGCACCACATCCGCATTAAATTTCTTTTTATCTCCCAAGCCGATGAGCGCCACCGACCGCGCTTTCATTTTCCCAAACGTGGGAAACACCATGTTCTCGCCCAACTTGCCTTCAAATGATTTTTGTTCAATCAGCGCGCTGATCGCCCCGGCCATCTCTTCATCAGCCGCAGCCGTGATGCCTGTGAGCCGCTTAGCATCTTTAAATTGATAAAGCGTCAAAAGATCGCAGGTTTTCTCTAAAATATCGCCTTGGATAAGTTCAATGTTCATAGGTCTAAACCTTAGCGAACCGTACGAATTTAATCAAATAAAAAAGCCCCGACTAGACAATCGAGGCCAGAGCACGACGAAGCTTGCAGATCAGCTCGGGCTATTGCCCGATCTTTTGCGCCATGAGGTCGATCAGCGCCAGTGGCAAGATTTGCTTCAGTTGCTGTTCGCGCAATTCCTCGGAACCGACCTCGGTTTGGAAATAGGTGATCACGTTCTTCTTTTCCCAAACCACGGGCCACTGGTTGGCTCGAGCCCAATCCAGCAGTGCGCGCTCCGGGTTGAAACAGATGGGATAGCCCACCAACTCCAACATCTTGACGTCAGACAAAGAGTCGCCGATGGCCGCCGAGACCCTGAGGTCGACTCTGTGTTCCCGGGCAATATTACGCACAACCTCGTCCTTTTTGTTCGCCCAGACGATCGGCTTACCGCCCGTGAAAAACCCGTTCTCCTGCGGATGCTCCGTACCGTAGAAAACGTCGATCCCATTGGCTTTGGCAAAAGCCTCAACCGCCGGAGTGAAGGTGCCGGAAATTACGGCGCACAGCATTCCCGCCTCTTGCGCCGCATGCGCCAGTTCACGCGTGAATACGTGAACATACTTCCCCTTTTGCTCCATGACCCGCTTAGCCACCAGCTGGGCGTCCGAAACGCGAATCCCCTTGAGACGCCCTTCGCGCTGATATGCATCGATCAACGCGTCCACGAATTGGGAAAACGGAGCCTCTCGCGTTTGGTAGAGCCGCCTTTCTTCGGCCACATACTCATGCACGATTTTAGGCAAAATCCCGTATTCGATAGCCAAACGGATCCACTCATCAAAGAGCTGCCAGCGCAGCCACGTGCCGTCAATGTCGAAAAAAACCGCAGCTTTGTGAACCGACTCCATTGTTCTATCTCCTTTCAAAGGAACTGTGTGATGCACAAAAACTAGCAGAAATTTCGCGCCGCGTCAATGACAGCTCCCCCACAGCCCCCGCAGATTTTCTTGCGCATCTTTTTGCAAATTGCGCAGTTCGGTCTTGCGCTGTGTATTCAAAGGAAAACTGAGATAAACGTAGGCATAGCCCTCGCTGACCATGAGCGCATTCACATCCGTGCCGTCAGCCAAAAAAACATTGCGCAGCAACCGGCTATATTTATCAATTTCATCCGCTTCCGGATCAGCCTGGAGATTGATCCGTTGGTTGGACAAAAGCTCGGTTAATTTTTGAGACGCCTCTTTGCCAAAACACTCCACCGGTTTGCGCGGATCTTTGGTCTCCGGAGTGTCAATGCCCAACAGACGCACGGTCCACTCGCCGGGCTCACTATCCAAAGTTGCCACCAAAGTATCGCCATCCACCACC
>JAGVIJ010000082.1 GCA_020056125.1 bacterium
GTGAGATTCCTAAATACTCGTCCTAGAAAGTGTCTCAAATATCTAACCCCCGAAGAGGTGTTTAATGAAAGGTGTTGCGCTTTGAACTAGAATGTAGGAAATCTAATCCTCTTGAGATTTATGCTACACTAAACTCCATGAAACACCTTGGCCTCTATTCTATTTTAATCAGCCTGGCGGTGTTGGGTATGGGCTGTCCTTTGGCTCCGCCTGAAGCTACGCCTCAAATCGCCGAACCCATTGAACAGGTTTTGCCTGCGCGACCCATCGCTCAAGTCCGGGGCTTTGGAGAAATCCCCAAAGTGCCTTCGCCCAAATTACGCCCGGGCACCAAGGGTAGTGTGCAAGTCAATGCGCTCTTACCTGAAATCCCAACGACCGTGACGGTTTTGCGCATCAAGAGCGGCAACCCGGCTCCGGCCGAACTCCGCAACTTGGGCGCGGCGTTCAATATTCCGGGTGAGACTATCGGCGTGGCGCCGCAAACTCAAACGCTGACGCTCCAATGGATTGATGATCAAAATACGCACTGGACTTTTACCGGAGCTGAACGAAATTTCGTTTTTACCAATCCAACCAAAACCATAAAAACCAACCCGGTGGCCCAGTGGATGACGAGCAATCAATTGATTGATGCGGCGCGCTCATTCCTCACAGTCAAAGGCGTGAACTTGCGCCACCTTGGTCCACCGTATCTTGAACCTGATTGGAACGCTTGGTGGAAAAACGAACAAGAGCTGAACCATTGCATGGATCAAGCGGCGCGCGCTGTGGTGCGGACCGTGTCCGCTAGTACCGTGTTGTTACATGCCGCGCCTCCGTCATTACCCGCAGCTAAAAACGCGCACTGTGTAACTCCGGAATTTCCCTCGCGCGCCGTGGTGCAATTCAACGCCACGCAAGATGCGCAAGGAATTTTCAATAGCGACGGCAGTTCCATCAAAGGCGCTACATTATATTTAAATGCTTTGACCGGCGAGGTGCTTTTCGGTTCATTCACTCAACCGGCTGATCCGGAGCGCTCGGATTATCCGGGTTTGGCGCTGGAAGAGGCTGAACTCAAACTGGCGCAAGGCGGACAAGGCGGCACGCCCAATGGAGATGTGACCATCGATGCAGTCACGTTTGAGTGGTTTAAGATTGAGGATCAAGTCGATACCACTACCGCCTATCTCTATCCGGCCTTGGTCGGAACAGGTACCATCACGTATCCTGATAAAACTACGGCGCCCTATCGCATCATCGTCCCCCTGGTTAAATAAATTGTTCGCCTAATATGAAATTACCCAAAGATCTCAAAGAACATTTCCCGCACACCGCGCTCATCATCGCCAGCGACCAAATCGTGGCCAAATTTTTCCTGGTGGGCGGAGATGAGTTGGAAGAGTTGGACAGCGTGGCTCTGCCGCGCGAATTGCGTCAGGATTCTGAAGGCGAGTTCATCTCGTCTGACGGCTCGCGCACGAGCGATCCGGACTCTGATCTGCATGATACGCCCAGGAAGAAACAGTTCGTGAAAAAAATCGCGGAGCGCATCAAAGAATTGGTGCGCGAACATGCGGTGGCGCATGTGCATTTGGTCATGCTGGCCGAGATGGAGCATTTGCTCTCCAAGCACTTGGAACCGGATGTGAAAAAGAAGGTCGTCAATATCCGACATTATAATTTGATGAAAGAAGGTCCGCTCGATATAGCGCGCAAAGCGCTGTTTGGTTGATCGAGTGCCAACCTCACTTGACGGCCTTTCCGAACTATGGCATACTGCTCTGCATATGCACGACCAAACCATTCATAATTGTCTCAAACAGCTGCGCCGACAGGCTGGCTTAACGCAAAATAAGTTTGCCAAAAAAGTCAGCACCAGCCGCCAAACCATTTGTTCCATGGAAAAGGGCGACTATATCCCCTCGCTCCGCCTGGCCTTGTTGATTGCCAAGCAATTCACTCGCCCGGTAGAAGAGGTGTTTCATCTTAAAAAGAAAGTCTGCGATAAAAACGCCAAAGGCAAAAAGGGCGTTTGCGCTTAAAACCCAAAATCCCAATCAAAAAAATATCCATGTTGAATGGATATTTTTTAAATCCCCGACCCGAACAAAGGGTAGCCGCACCCTTTAGGGTGCGCTGTGTATCATTTAACGCAGGCTAAAGCCTGCGGCTACCTTTCAACTTATGGCTACGAAGATATTTGAGTGCGTCCTCCTTGGTTTTGATTTTGCCCGCATCGCGCAGCGCCTCCACCCGCCTAATCAACTCCCCCATGCGCGGTCCGGGTTTTAATTTTAATTTCAAAAGATCCCGGCCTTGCACCAGGGGCTTGGTCGGCGCTTGATCCAATTTATATTTTCGAATCACCTTTTGCATCAACTCGCCCGCGTCATAGGTTTGAGTTTTTACGCCGGGCATAATGCGGCCGCGCAAATCCGCCTCGGACGCCGCCAAAAACACGCGCCAAGAAACCGGATGCACGCGCTTGAGCAACCGACGCGTGGCGTTCACATACTGATCATTGGTCAGCGTGCCTTTAGCTTTTTGCAGATACAACATGGACGGCTTCAGGTGTTCCCGAGCAATGGCCGCGGCCGCGTTTTCAATCTCTTGGCCAAAAGACAAGCGCTCGCAAATTTTTTGCGTCAGCTCCACTCCAGCCTCCTCATGCCCGCGCGAACGAATGCGCCCATCAATCTTTTTGGTGGTCGTGGCTTTGCCCAAATCATGGCACAAAACTCCAAGCATGATTTGCAATTTTTCCTCGTCAGACAATTTGCGCTTGGGTTCGCGAATGATTTTTGCGCCTTGATCCAAGGCCAGCAAAGTATGCACCCAAACATCGCCCTCGGCGTGCCACTCCTTCTCCTGCTTCAAACCCATGAGCGCCTGCAGCTCCGGATAATGGCGTTTGATTATTCCGAGTTCAGCCGCCAACTCAAAACCCACGGATGGCCGCTCGGCTTTAAGCAATAATTTTTTCAGTTCCTCGGTGATGCGCTCGCGCGAGAGTTCTTTTAGATCGCCGCGCTGAACCATCTTTTTCATCAAGCCCAAACTCTTTTTCTCCACGGTCAAATCCAAGCGCGCGACAAATTGCATGGCGCGATACACGCGCAGAGGATCATCCTGAAAACGCGTCTCGTCGGTCACGCGCAAGACATGCGCTTCCAAATCTTCCAAACCCTGAAAAGAATCATGCACCTGGCCGGTCAACGGATCAGCAACCAAGGAGTTGACGGTGAAATCGCGTCGGCGCGCCGCCTCTTTCAGACTCATGCCCGGATCGCCCTGCACCGCAAAACCCTTGTGACCCTTGCCCACCTTGGATTCGCGCCGCGGGATGGAAACGTCAAACTCCAAACCCGCGCCCAAATTGATTTTCAAAATACCAAAAGTTCGGCCCACGGTATTCACCTTGCCCGGATACAATTTATTCAATAGACCCTCCAGCCGCTCGGCGCTCACGCCATAGACTTCCACATCCGCATCCTTGGGATGCAAACCCAACAGAGCGTCGCGCACAAAACCGCCGACTAAAAATGCCTGCGGTGCGACCTTGGGATTTTTGGGATCAGGCGGCAGAGCGCGAATCTTACGCGCCACTGTGCTCGCGGCGTGGAGCAGTTTTTTATCTTGGCTTAGCAAACGCTTAGCCTGAACCTTGGGGTCAAAA
>JAGVIJ010000007.1 GCA_020056125.1 bacterium
ACAGGTTTGACTTAGCTCCTTTGCTCCATGCTGTATAGAACGGGATATAAGCGGCGCCCCAGGTTTCTGGCTTGGAACCGACAATAGCGGCATCTGCCGGCTGGTTCCACCAGCTCGGACGGAAAGCAACTAAGCCCTTTGCTTGATCTTCCGGTCTTTGCTCGCTCGGATACATTTTATCAAAATATACTGGCGTGAGTTCAGCCGGATTTGGCACCTCGGCTTGTTCCAGATTGCCTGCGCCGAAAATGGAATCAAGAGCCTTCAGATGTTCGGGAGAAAATTCTGATTTACTTTCCGCCAGTATAGCCTCAACCTCCTCCGCGGTTCTTGCCGCTTTAACTCTCTCGGCCTTATTCAACACCCCTTCCGCGCGCTTCAATAAACTTAAACCCAAAGCCTGGGCTTTGTGCTGTTCTGCTTGAGCCATGATCCCGTCATACGTCGTCAGCAAATTCTTGATGGCGGCGTGTTTAGCTTCTTTAGTTTTATCTTTTGCCCCCTCCGGGTTGCCGCTCGACAGCGGTTTGGCTTCTAGAGTTTTCATATTAACGACAATAATAATCGCTTTTAATACCTACATCTTACAATGCCACGCACAGCTTGCCAACAGCCGCGCCCCGAAAATCTTCGGGGCTCGCAATGACAGGTATATTGTCTATCGCTCCATCTCCCGCTCAATCTCCATCAATCGATTATATTTTTCCACGCGTTCGGAACGGGACAAGGATCCGGTTTTTATATATTCTGCGCCGCACGCCGTAGCCAGGTCTGCGATAAAAGTATCTGCTGTTTCGCCCGAACGATGCGAAACCGCCACCGCGAATTTAGCATGGTGCGCCATGGCAATTGCATCCACGGTTTCTGATACTGTGCCAATCTGATTCAATTTGATGAGAATGGCCGTAGCCGCTTTTTCTTGAATGCCGCGCTCCAAACGTTTAACATTGGTCACAAAAAAATCATCGCCCACCAAAATAGATTTCTTTTTCAAAACGGGAACGCATTTTTTCCACGCCGCCCAATCATCTTGATCAAATGGATCTTCAATAAAAATCAACGGATATTTTTCTTGCCAGGTTTGATAGCGCTCTAACAATGCCGCGACTGTAAACTCTCGATTATTTTCAGCGCGAAAAATATACGTCTTCGTTTTATGATCATACAATTCACTGGCCGCCACATCCGTGGCCAAAGCCACTTCTTTGCCCGGTTTATAGCCGGCTTTTTTAATGGCCGCTACCAGCAAATCAAACGCGGCTTCAACATTTTCCAGCCGCGGCGCAAACCCGCCCTCATCTCCCACTGAAGTTACAGCTCCGCGTTCTTTCAAAAGTTTTTTCAGAACATGAAACACTTCGGCTCCGGCGCGCACGCGCTCGGCCATGCGGCGCTGGCGCGGCACGATCATGCATTCTTGAACATCCAGCACCCAATCAGCATGCGCTCCGCCGTTTAACACGTTCATGGTGGGTATGGGCAAAGCCGCCGGTTTCACAAAATTAAAAGTCTGGCGCAAAGATTTCCAGAGCGGCAGGCGGCGATGTATGGCCAAGGCTTGCGCTGTGCCGAGCGAAACCGCGAGCAAAGCATTGGCTCCAAGTTTGGATTTATTGGGCGTGCCATCCAATTCTTTCATCACATCATCAATCTCTTCATGGCGCGCTGATTCCATACCCAACAACACCGGCGAAATTTCTTTATTGATATTAGCCACGGCTTTTTGCACGCCTTGGCCGCCATAGCGTTTGCCGCCATCGCGCAGTTCCAACGCCTCATAAATGCCCGTAGAAGCGCCGGACGGAACCTTAGCTTCAGCGCTGGCGCCCGAAGTCAACGTCACGCGGCAAGCTACGGTCGGATTACCGCGCGAATCCAAAATTTCGCGCGCTAGGATGGATTTGATTCTTGATCTCATATATTAATTTATAAATTTATAATTGGTAGTCGTCCCGCCAAGGCGGGACGAGATAAATCGCGCATCCTAAAGGGTGCGGCTACCTCTCAAGAGTTTAATATTTCCAAACCCGGCAACTGCCCGTTCTTTTCGATAAACTCCAACATGGCGCCGCCG
>JAGVIJ010000024.1 GCA_020056125.1 bacterium
GCTGTAAAAGTCCAGCCATTGAAATTCGGATACCAACCGCGCGGCAAGACCGTCACGCTGGTCCAAACCGTATCCAACGACTCATTTTGCGCATTGCTGATCACCGCATAGTAGCGAGCCTCCGTGGCTTTTGTAATATCAGCCAAATGATCCGTGGCCACGCAGGTAATGGTCCCGCGGCAATCGCCGATGAGCAATTGCGGATTATCGCGGTAGATTCGAATATTCACATTGCTATCCACTACTGAAGGATTCATGGCTGTAGCAACCACGCGGATGGTGGGGAGCTCATTGCGCGCAGCCGTCACCTCGGCATTGATCGCGGCTGTGCCATGGAAAGTGGTGTTCGCGGTCCAAACGCGCAACGTAATATTGGCGGATTGTATCTGTTTAATTTCGCCATATGACGTTTGATAAGTGGCAACCGCAAAATAATCTCGCGTAGCCGCGTCGTTTTGCACCGAGACGTCGCCCGTGCAAACAGTGGTGTAGCGGCAAATTTTGAGTGATCGAGAATTGCCGTTAAAAATGCCGAAGATCTCAATAACCGAAGGTTGGATTTGCGCGGTGTAGTTCAGTTGAGCGGTCAGCGTGACTGTTTCGCCGTAGGTTACGGCATATTTGTTGGCCGTGAGCATGAGCGAGCCCGTGGGTAAATCAGCTAATACATTAAATGTCGGTTGGCTGGCCGCGTTATATTCACTGCCCACATTGTAATCCCAACTGTAATCCAAAGGACTGCCCAGGGTGTAATCATTAAATAATTCGTTCGGGATATCTTCCAAATAAGTTTTCCAATTGGCGCCGTAAACTTGTGTGGCCATCCATTCACTCTTGATCCAATGCAAAACGCCATAGCGCGATACCGCATAGACCTTGGGGCTGCTGGGAACTTTGATCAATTTAGCGCCCGGGCGATAGGTAATATTTTTGCCCAAGGGGAGCTCGGCCAATTGGCTGGTCGTCAAGATTTGAACCTCTTGCAATTTAGTGGATGGGAACCAGCTCCAAAAAGTTTGGATATTCGGAAAAGGATATCTCTTGCCGTCTTCGGCCAACCAATAGACCGCAGGTCCCGGACCTTTAACCAAACTATTGGTGCGAGCAAAGGTTTGAGCCTGGGTTGGAGCCGAGAGAGCCAAACCGGCTCCCACGAACAAGACCGTAAGAAACAAATAAACCAGAGATTTTTTCATATAAAAACAATAAATTAATTATGGCGCGATATTTAGATGTTCTGGGCAAATATGAACATGAAAGATAGCGTGTGTCAAACACGCTTTGGCCGCATTTAACCTCTTGATTCCATTTTGGCCGTATGTTAATATCAGCGAAATATATGAAGAATTTTGAACGCACGCTCGTGCTGATCAAACCGGATGGTGTGGAACGCGGCTTAATTGGCGAGGTTATTCGCCGTTTTGAGCGCGTGGGTCTTAAGTTGGTGGCTATTAAGATGCTCAAACCCGGCCGCGAGCAAGTCGATCGACATTACGCCTTAACCGAAGAGTGGATGAAGGGTGTATTCAATAAAGCTAAAACTAAATATGATGAGCGGGGAGAAAAGTTTCCGTACACTGATCATGTGAGCTATGGCACGCACATCAAAGATGGTTTGGTGGAATTTTTGTGTTCCGCGCCCATTGTGGCCATGGTGTGGGAAGGGGAGCAGAGTGTGGCGTTGGTTCGAAAGTTAGCCGGAACCACTGAACCGGCCGGAGCTGCGCCCGGTACGATCCGCGGCGATTTATCGCTTGATTCTTATACTCTGTCCAACGGGCAGGAGCGCCCGATCCGCAATATTGTCCACGCTTCGGGCGCTGTGGCCGAGGCTGACCATGAGATTGCGGTTTGGTTCACCGAGTCTGAAATTGTCAGTTACGCGCATGTAAATGATCCGGTTCTGTACGACGCCAAAAGATTTAAATAAATCATTCAGCAACGTCAACCAATCAGCACAGGGTTGACGTTTTTGTTTTTTTGGAGTATTTTCGTTTTGTTGTGGGAGAAAACAGGAGGAACCCATGAGTGAACAACAGGAAGAGCGATGTCGGAATTTGGCTATGCTGATGTTCCACGCGCTTCGGTTGACACCCTGCACGGTCAAGGCGGTCAGTCTTCCGTCAACCTGCAGGAGCGCTTTGAAAGAATTCATCGAGCGCTCCACGCAGGACGAAAACATCCGTGGAGCTGCGCGGCGCATCAAGGGAGGAGAGTGTGATCCACGGCTCGTCACGCCTCAAAGCGGCCGCTTGTGCTGGGCTGTGCACACCGCACTGCCCCTGAAGCGTTTGGTGGTGGATCAGGCCACGTTGGTCGAATACACCAATACTTTGGTGGAGATAGCGCTCCATGATCCGGAAGCGGCGGTGATGAGCGGTATCATCGAGCGGCACGCCATGCGCGAGTTGAATAACCTGCTCGTGGATTGGAAGCCTGATGTCAGCGTGGACCCTCGTATGATTCGTTTCTGCGATCCGGAGACGACACTGGAAAGCGTCTCACTCTATGCTGAATACCCTCTGGCCATTCTCTTCATCGCCAACCAGTCGGTGGGATATTATCAGCTTCACCGCGACGAATCGTCGGGGTCTCCGCCGTCCGTTCACTGAATTCTTGGTCTTGCCTTTGCGGCTCAACTTGCGCCGCTCTTTTTTTTTGTTTGATTTTCTATAATCGGCGTGGCACTATTTAAAGGTCTGGAGGAAGTCGGCACGAGATTTCGGGCTAAATAATTTCTTTGAGGCTATGATTTCGTTTCCGCTGCGGTGGAGCGATGATGGCCTCGCAGCGTTCACTCTTGAGACAACCGATGGACGGAGGCTGGTGCGTACCAGCCATCTATCCTCAAGCTTCTCAATGAGGCTGTGCTCACCTGACCGTGAGCCGAAAATCTCACCGACCTCAGCCAGACCAAATCCGTCGCAAGACGGGTTTTTGTTGGGTGTTGAAGATTGATTTAATTAAAAATCTGTATTACGATCTCGAGATCCAAAAGATTGTCTCTCGGTCGAATACTGTGTCGGGCTATAGCGCAGTTGGTAGCGCGCTTGCATGGGGTGCAAGAGGCCGTGGGTTCAAATCCCACTAGCCCGACACAGTATTCGACTCAAACATCGTTCCTTCCCATTTAAACCAAGCCAGCGCCAGAAAGGAGGCGGTCAGTCATGGTTGAACTCGACCAAGCGGTTAAACGGCCGCTCCTGTCGCTCGTCCCGTCGTGGATCCACCCCAACCACTTCACCATCCTGCGCGCCCTGCTTCTGTTCCCGCTCATCTTGGCGCGCAATATTCCATGGCTCGCGGTCAGCATCGTCCTACTCTCGTCGGTTTGCGATCTGTTCGATGGGTTGTTGGCTCGCGTGCGCGGTCAGACCAGCGAAACCGGAGCCTCGCTCGACGCTTTCAGCGACAAGTTCTTTCTCCTGGGCGCGCTCATCTTTGCCTGTGGGGATCGCGTACCCTCGGGGTTGGTGAACCCCATCGTGGCGCTGGATGTCCTGCTGACCATCCTGCGGCCCATCAAGAAGCGCCTGCGCGTGACCACCAAGTCCAACAAGTGGGGCGCGGCCAAGACTTGGTCGCAAACCGCGGCGTTGGTCTGTGTGCTGTCGGGTTGGCCGTGGCTGGGAAACCGGGCCTATCCGTTCTTTGGCCTAGCCATCTTTTTTGCTCTGCTCTCTTTCCGAGGCCACCTGCAAGACTTCAGCAAATGACTCGCGGTTCGGTTACTCCGGCCGCTTTTTTTACCCTGTGGATTATTCCACTGGACAAAGTTTCACCTTTGCCCTCATAATTCTTGCATTATTTCCAACCACCCTGCATAATACTCACAACTTAATCGTAATTTTTTATAAGCCTATGGCCAAAATGACCAAATCCCAACTCATGGAGGCGCTGGCTTCTAAGACGGGTCACACCAAAAAAGATGTGGCAGCCTTCTTGGAAGCATTGGTAGCGCTCGCTTATTCACAGACCAAGTCCAGCGGCGAATTTTCTTTGCCCGGTCTCGGCAAGTTAGTTAAAAAGCACCGTGCAGCTCGCATGGGACGCAACCCGGCCACTGGTCAGGAGATCTCAATCCCGGCCAAGACAGTCGTTAAATTCCGCGTTGCCAAGGCAGCCAAAGATTGTATCCTCTAAATTTTACCCAGAACAAAAGAGCCGGGCCATTGGCCGGGTTCTTTTTGTATCAGGGGAGTTTACAACAGGATCCTTTTTTGTGTATCATGGAGAGAGAAAATCGAATCTGCTGATTAAGAGAATTACATTTTGAGCCCATGCAATAGAGATATGAATATGCAACTCATTTTACGAATTCGTTCAGAGCAAATAAAAAAAATTTATAGCTCCTTTGCAAGCTCTCTAAAAAAATTACGTAAACGACATAAGAATGAATTCGACGATTTAACGCACTCAGCTGAACAAAATCGAATTAAAAACATCAGACAATCGATTAAATACCATGACTCTAAATCCTGAACGGAGCGAATCAAGAAAGAAATCGGGCGTGGAGTCCCTTCACGGCTCAGAAGCTATAGAATTAAAAGAAGCTACGACTTCGGAATTTTTGGCTAGACAATTACAACAAACAGAGCGACGGATTGTTTCTGACGTTAAAGATGAAAGTGCCAACATTCAAAAACGATCCGAAGGCTTGGTTGCCATGGCTGGGTCTGATTCTAGACTTGTCAGCCGGGTTAGATCGATCGAGCTTCTCCATGAAGCGGAAACCGGTGAAGTCGGGAAAAAATATAATGCTCTTCTGAAAGGCGCCGAACTTACTGCAAAAATTACCGAGCTACCGCAACCAATATTACCTGAACCGCCTTTGGAACGACCCCGAGAACGGTCACCGATTTTAACAGGTACCACAGAAAAAAATCCTTCGGTAAAAACTGAACAGTCGGTAAAATCTGAAGCCGTTTTTGATGCACAAAAAATTTATATAGATTTGCAGAAAAATGTCGAGGCTCTATTCAGCGACGAAGCAAAAAAATTCTATAGTCAGTTCCATCCCGACGATCTTAATAAATTACAGGGGGTGCTTAACAGACGAAGGTCGAGTGGACCAGAGATGCCGAGATTCCTCGCAGATTTTTTTTCGTCAAAATCAAAGAACCTTTCGGGTTTTGCAAGAAATGAAACACGTCATACAAAAGAGGAAATCGACAAAATATTCATCTCTTTAACACATGGCACTGATCACATATTGGATGGTGGGCTGGATCGACAGACGATGTTTGGCACCTCCGATTTAAATACTGCAAAATCGCGGCTTCAAGCAATGCTTTTGGCTCCTCTCACATTAGGATTTCACAGCCCCTCCACCAACATCGCTAGGTACGCACTTCAGCGGGCGATAGATAAAAACCCAAAGCCTGAGCAACAAGCTAAGCTAGAGTCCGAAATGGACCCAGCCGCGAGAGCGACTGAGCGGTATCCGCAAGAAGATGAAGGAGCCATGGTTGCTCCTAGCCTAGAATCAAAAAGAGGTGGATTGGAACTGGAGCCTAAACAAACCGGGCAACATGAAAAGCAACAAGAATGGCTCGATAAAAAACGTGAAGCCACCTTTGCTGAACTCAACTCGATCTTCAAAAATTTGGAACAGACTGGTGGTCAAGAGGCTGTTCGCCAATGGTTGCAAGATACGTTTAACCCTTTGTTACAACAAGCTGGACGTGAAAGTATTTCGATGGAAGACCTATCCAGCATGCATTATCTTGATTACAGGTGCGAACCGGCTTCTGAGGTGGCTGGGCAAGAAATTCGTCGACCTGTTTTTATTTTTGATACTGATGCCCAGTATGATAAATTTAGTGAATTATTTTTTAACGAACCAGATGACAGCGAGGGTTGCATTATGCGCTGGCAATCAGATGACGAAATACTGAAAGAAACAGGGATCATCATCAGTAAGCCCTACAAAGGAACCGTGGATCATGAAACGTTGCATACGGTTGATCCACACGTCATTGATAGGACGGGCATTAACCAACTGCTTTTGACTGAGGCTTTCGCGCTTTATCAAGAGGCGGTAATAAATAATCTCGATGGTGCGTACGCCCATATCGAGCCGGGTCCGGATCGACCATGGCAACTGTTATCGATCCGTTTAAATTCATATCAAGATTTGCATAAGCAATATGATCCAGACAGTACCTTAAATCGAAAGCAATTCGAAGGATTGGTTAAAAATATTGTTAATGCCCTACGTACGATTGCAGAGCGGGAAGGTCATCTTGAAACCCAAAGAAAAATCGCACGGACTAAAACCTTAGAGGAACTTTTTGCCTTTGCTATCTAGAAGAATCATGTAGGAAGATCGTCTAGTCACCGTGATGGCAGACTTCTGGGAATGTGTGACCTAAAAATTTCGAACCAATCCCCACCACCACACAGTAAAAAAGATAGAAACAAACTCGCCTAGCCAGCGAGTTTTTATTATATTCCAGGAAACCCCGGACGGAGGCCGACACAGCAAGACCATGTTTCTTAGCAAGTAGCCGGAGTCAGGGGATGAATGGATCCATTACAGTATGTATCTATACGATCGGTCGGCAGTTTGATAAACTGTTTTTGAGCAGAGTGTGGTATGTCAAAAATCATTGCGGCCTTTGCGCCGGAAAATCGACCCGCAGCATCCGATCAACCTCGCGAATGCGTGATTCGGGCGCGAGCGGAAATCGTGTCTTTGGGCGGCGCCGTGCTGTTGGGTCTGGGGTTGATCACCTCGGCTGTTTTTTTACTGGTTCTTTTTACCCCTACCGTGACTTCAGCTCAGCGCGTGATTGTAACTATTTTATTCTTTGCGGTCTGGGTATATTTTTTGAACAGCATAACCGAGCAGGTGGAACTTAGCGGGCAAGTTTTAAAATTTTCGGCTTTTTTGAGCCGAGCGCGCGAAATGCCCGTGGAAAAATTGGAAGCCGTGATTCTCACCTATCAGGGGTTCAATTTGGAGCAGGGCATTGAAACATTGGAATTCCGCTGTGTGGGGCGCGCGCCGGATCGTGTGGCTCTGGGGCCGTGCTGGCAAAAAAATAAATTGGAAGCATTCATCCAGTCTGTGCAGGATAAAATGCGCGCAGTTCCACCAAATAAAAATAATTCACGCTGAACATCCAGCCATTAAACTTTTACAAATGTTATGAGCAAGAAATTAAAAAAAAATTCGCCCGGCGCTTCGTCGGCCAGCCAGCGCTTGACCCAATGGTCTGACGTTATTAAGCCCGATGCCGTTCCATCAACCGTGCGGCCGTTCACAGAAGATGTGGATTGGCGCATCTTCCGCATCATGGCTGAATTTGTGGAGGGATTTGAATTTTTATCCAAGCTGAAAAATGAGGTGACGATTTTTGGCAGTGCGCGCGCCGCAGTCAGTTCTTGGCCCTACAAAGAGGCGCGCAAGTTGGGCAAGTTGTTGGGCAAAAATGGTTATACCGTAGTGACGGGCGGAGGCCCAGGCATCATGGAAGCGGCTAATCGGGGAGCGCGCGAGGGCGGCGGAGCCTCGGTTGGGTTGGATATCGAATTGCCCAAGGGTCAGCGGCGCAACGATTATGTGGATGAGAGCATGGGCTTTCATTATTTTTTCACGCGCAAGGTTATGCTTTCGGCCTCGGCTCAAGCTTATGTCTTTTTTCCCGGCGGGTTCGGCACCATGGATGAAGTGCTGGAGATGACGCTCTTGATTCAAACCGGAAAAATTACAGACAAGGTGCCCGTCATCTTGGTGGGTAAAAAACATTGGCAGACTTTTTTGGATTGGGTGCATGAAAATTTGGTGCATAAGGCCGGTTATGTGGATGCGCGCGAAGCCGCAATTTTGCAGTTGGTGGATTCAGCCGAAGAAGCGTTTGATATTATACAAAAAACATCCGAAAGAAATTTCGGATGATTTTGGGTTGCATCACGCGTCTAATTTATTTTTTGGTTGGCGCCGGTGTTGGTTGATGGGATTTGTGAGCGGCTAAAGCGGCGGTCAATTTTTTTAGCGTGCGGAGCGTACGAGCCGAAACTCTCACGCGCACGCCGCCAATTCTAACTCTTTGCAGGTTGACCTGTTGTTTTCTTTTAGTGGCGATGTTGGAGTGGCTGCGCGAATTGCCCACATTGGCTCGCTTGCCCGTTAAAATATCAATTCTGCTCATAACAATTAAGTGATTCAAGATTAGGCGCCACTGTAAGCTAAAATTGATTTTTACGCAAATCCCTTGGTTTGCCAAGTCATGCCCAGCGTATTAAA
>JAGVIJ010000040.1 GCA_020056125.1 bacterium
AACGGCATACCGCAAGATGGGGAATACAATGGCTGGTTCCGCAAGGGGACTGACTTGCCGTGCTATCCCAATGCCTTGTCTTCGGGCAACAGTTATTTGATCCGCCGCACGGCTGATATGGATTATTGGGGTTGGGTTGGTTTGTGTCCGATTGAACAATCCGAGTGCACGGAGTTCCGCGACACCAATGATACGAGCGATCCCATACACCCAACCGGCAAACCGTATTTCTTTATCAAGAATCAACGCTTGGACATGAGTTCGTGCAACGGCAAAGTGAATTTGCAGCGCGGTTGCATCTTGTTCCGCGACATGGCTGATCCGCGCGTGCGTTACAGCACTGCCGCGACTTATAATAAATCCAAGGCTGAAGGCGATGTACCGCAGACACCCATTGATTGCGTGGGCGATCCGGATAATGCGTACTGCAAAAAATGTACGAATTTGGAATATAAGTTTAAAGATACCCTCCTTGGAGGGTGTCTGGGTGATTCAAGTTTTTGTCCCAGCGTGATTAAAGAATGTAAGATTGATCCCAATTATTGTTTGGGATCAGCTGATGATTGTAAGTTGGGTTTTTGCGGTAGCTTTGGATTCACGGCATATCAAGACGAAAAAAAACAGTTAAGCAATTGTAGCGAATCTAAAACATTGCTCTGCGCAATGGCGTTGAAGATGCCGTGCGAACCAGGCGATCCTCAATCTCCATCCTGTCTTGTCCAGAAAAAATATACGCCTTTCGGGATCATTAAAAAACAATTTGATGAATCGTCTTGTGCCGTGGACAGTGATTGTTCAATTACCCTGGGAGAAATTTCCGCTCAAGGTAAATGTAATAAACAAGCGGTTAAAAACGATGCCAACGCAGTGGTGAAGGTAAAGTTGGATCGCGACTGCGCCCAGTGGCTCGGATGCTCCACGGCTGAAACCGTGTATGATTCGGTTCAGCAAAAGTATGTGGATGTGTGTACGGAAACCGCGGTGTGCGATGCGGTGCAGGGAGTGAACGCCGGAGCGTTTTGCGCCAACTACGTGAATCGCGACCGCGCAGAGATTTTGAAGCCCGGCGTGTTCTTTAATCGCGAGATTTATACGGCGCGTAAAACCGGATTCGGTGAGATTGATTATTCGGGCTACATGGTGCCGGATCAGTTTTTAGCCGCGGATATTGAGAATCGCAAAGTGGGGAGTGAGATTTTTGAAAAGCTTCCGGGCGTGGCCAACAAATACGCTTTGGATTATCGCTTAGCCGCGGCTGTGCCCGAGAGCACTGGATTGATTGATTTTGGAGTGGATGCAAAGGAATACCCGGACATGTCCATCTGCCGCCACAAACAAACCGGACGCGATGGTTATTACGAGAGCACGATTAAGTCGCCCAATCGCGTGTGTTATTTTGCGGTGGATGCTTTATCGGAGCGCGTCGTGAGTTTTGGTCAGCAAAAAAATGTTGATCCGCGCAGTATTAGACAACTAGCTGACGTGTTCCGCGCATCAAATGATCCGCTGAATGACACCACGCTCCAGCGCTCATTCCCGCCAGCCGAGTGCAAAGCGTATCCGGAGAGCGATTCACCGTTCCCGAATTTGTATGTGAACGAATGGGATACGGCTAAAGATCCGGCTAAGCGCAGTGCAGTGGCGGGCGGGTATGAATCAGCGAATTATTGCGAGTATGGCGAAAATTGCGCGTGCAGTTATCGCAAGGTGAAATACGGCGGAGGAACCACGCGCTACTTTGCGCCGTTTGGGTCGCCGCCGCCCGGAGGAATTTGCGTGGGCGGCAGAAATGATGGGGGAGAGTGTATTCCGGGCGAGAAGATCGCCACCGGTTCAGCCGGGCCGAATGTGACTCAAGTTATTGAAGAGGATCCGGCTTGCTTCGGGGGCACCTGCGAAGAAATCAGCGATGTGATTTTGGTGCGCGGCCAATATGGCCAGTGTTTACAGCGCGACTATTCTCGCTTTATAGCCAATGATCCATCGCGCCACCCATGTTTGGTGTGGAATCCGGCTCCGATTTTGGCCAGCACTTACGATGCCAATCATTATGTGCCGTCAGCCGGTTATAATCCGCCGGTGAATGCCGGAGAGTTTTATTGTTTGTCGCCGGCTGATCCGCCGTTTGAAACGGTTTGGGATGCCTTGAGCCATACTGATTGGAATAATTCCAATATCAAGGGCACGGTAAAAGCCGGAACAAATGGCGATGGAGCCAACACGTATTTTTATCTGCCGGGGAGCCTCTCCAAGTTTAATTATGATACGGGCTACATAGCGGGCAAGTGCAGTGGCAACAGCAATCCTTGCTCGCCGGGCGAAGATGATTGTTCATGCCTTGACGGTTCAAGCAGTTCAGAAGAGTTGTATGGCTTTACATCTGCAGATCGAGATTATGAAGAAGTGTATTTAGCCGCCGTTGTTGAACCTCCAAATGAACCATATAACATGATCAAGAAGGCCGGCGGTTATACTGACTGTCATCGGCTGAATAAAGATTGGACCGATGATGATTGTGATGAAATTTGGCGCTTCCAAAATCTTGGCGTGGGTATTGATGGAGTAAAGCCGTTTTCAGGCGGGGCTGAAGGGCCTCAAGCCAGCCATTGTGCGGCCGCGCACAATGGCGGAGCGGATAATGATCATGGCGGACCTCCGGGCGCGGCTGATGATGTAAACGTGAAAGACGGTATTGGGCCGTTAGATAAAGCTCCGGACGCGGATTCCAATTATGGCCGCTGGATTCAGACCGGGCGCGGATTAGGCCGGACTTATACGGAATATTTTGTGGCTGCGAAAGCTGAAGGCGTGGCAAAGTGGCTAAATCCGGATGCCAGCAAAGATGCGCTTAAGGGATTGAAGTACGACGCGGTGCGTGAAAGGAATATCGCGCAGTTTCAGTTTTATCCCAAGTGCGATGCTTACACGGCGGCTTGCAGTCTGCCGACTTGGTATGTTGATGGCGTAAAAGAACCGGATTACACGGACGCGGCTCAAGTAGCCAATGCTTCCAAACAAGTGTGCAGTGCCTTTAGCAAAGATTTTGACGGCATGTTGGATCGGTCAAAAGAAGGCATTTTGGTGGATGCTAATAACGTACCGCGTCAAGCAACGTGCAGTGGTGTTGATGGCGATACGGATAAAATTGAAGGTAAGGATCATAAATGTTATTACAAATATTGGGAGACCAATTATCGCATGGATGGCGTGACCAAGTTTTTATGGTTGGATCAAGAGGCTGATACTCCATTTAGAGACAGACGCTATGACTATTATAGCCGCGAAGCGCCTTGCTCCAAATCGGGTTTTTCCATCCGTGCTTTGTTTGAAAACGCTTCGCCCGAGCAAAACAGTATTCCTAAAAAAGAAGTTAAGACGGTCGAGCTAACCGGACCGTGGAATTTTATCGGCTTTTGGATTTCAGCCTGTACCGTGGGCAGTAATAATTATGAGTCAGCGCTGTATTTGGGATTGCGCGTTAAGCACGCTGATATTTGTACGGACATAGCGCAAGTTATTTCACCTTACACGCGCGAGAGCGCCACCTTTGCGGATCGCGTATGGAATCGCGGGAACTTTGTCATTCCGCAAGTCGGATTTTCTTATGCTTCGCAATACCAGCCTTATGGCTCTGCTTTGGCTACGGGCAAACCGGGCAAGGATCCGTTGTTCCAGACCGGCGGACCGGTTGAAAATTATTCCAAGTTGGATCCGCCGACCTTTATCGGTTCAGGCCCGTCTTATGTCACATTGAAAGATAGTCCGGTGTATAAATGGTCGTATCTGACCAATGTGTTCGCGCGCATCTATCGTATCTACAAATATGAAGATTCAGTTGTAACCAAGGAGAGCTATGCGTGTGTGGGAGGTGTTAATCATGGCAAGCCCTGCCCGGCCAGTGCGGCAAATGACAAAGAGCAAGAAAAAGCCTATTGCAGTGGGATAGGTAAGTGCGACACGTCTTTAACGGCCCAGGGATTTAAAAATTCAGTGCATCGTTGCAATGGTTTGTCCGGTGTGAACGCGGGTCTTGATTGCGGCACGGGTTTTGGCATGGCTTCAGATGATCCGATCTGCCATAACGCGGCTGTGAAAAATATCGGAGGAATACTTGAGCCTCAATATACGGCTTGTGTGTTGCGCGAGGACATAGGATGGAAAAATAACTGCGAAGATCCGGCTCAATATCGCCATCCTGACCCTCCACCAAAGGGTACGTGTTACGGATTACCAACAGCTCACGAAAAATATAATGCATTTGGGTGTAAAGGTGATGCTGTAATACCGGGCGCCGGATGCACAGAGCCGACCGCAAGATCAAAAGATTGCCCGTTAAAAGTTACGGGGATTCCTTGCATCAAAGATAGCTTTGGCCAAATGGCCGGACATTGCGGAGGCGGATATGAACATGCGCGGTGCAGTGTTAATGCGGTGGATGCCGGAGTTGAAAAGCCACCGGCTTCCAGCGAGTGCGTGTTTACCGCTTCGCAGTGGTGGGGCGCTTATGATGATGGCAAGGGCGATAAATCGTCCGGGGGAGCGGAGGTTAATTTTGACCAAGATTTTACTGCATGGTCCGGTACTGTTACGCATATAGCCACGTTGTATCCGAGCGATGGTTCCACGGCTAATATTAAAAGATACTTTTTGCCTTTTGATTCGAAACTGGGTTCGGTTCCATCAACGAATGATATGTCGCAAATTTATCGCTCCAGAGGATGGCACTATAAGACAAATTCAGAAGATGCAAAAAACCCCTTATATCATTCAGATCTAACCCTTCCATTCTCAGCTCGTGTACGTTGGGGCTCTGTTACTTTATTAAGCTATGATGCAAGTGCGACATTATGGAAACGTTGGCCCACCCCGCATATAGTCGTTGAAGAGCATGAGAATATGCCCAATCAAAGATTTGTGCGGCCTGGATTATGCGAGGGTGCGGAAGGCGCGTTGCAAGATCCGAACAATGATTTAAAAAAGGATAAAAAAGAGATGTTTAATAAATACCCGCGCCCTGATTTTTCACTCAAGGCCGGGCAGTGCAACGGCGGGGTAAACGATGGCCAGGCGTGTTTCAGCAAATCAGATATAAACGATCCATCATGGCCGCATCCCAATATGTGCGAGCCTGCGCAAGCGGCCAAGGCCGGCACGTGTCAGCGCGTGGTTAAATTGGAAGAAGGTTTCCCGCCGGTTGATGATTGTAAGTTAGATAGCGGGGATTCATCAGTAGACGCGAACCTAGATGAAGATAATAATTCATGCACGCACGGCGCCGGTTATCAACCAAGAGCTGACATTTGCAATGGTTCCAATATTGAAAAATGTTTGGTTGGGTATGATTTGGGCAATACGCTGGTTGTAAAAGGGGAGGCTGTAACTCAAATTTCTTTGAAGTATCAAACGCTCGCGCCCACAGACGTGACCCAAGGTTGGCATACACCAAGTTTCTTGGGTTATGAAAAAGCTGATCCGGCACAAGAAGCGCATATTGCTTATTATGCTCCACGGCCGCCAACCATTGCCGCGCCTGATACCAGTCGAACTTGTCCGGCGCCCGGTACTTGTCCGATCTCCGCGGCTAATGCGTTCACTTTGGAAAATCAATCAGCCGGAGCTCTGACTTTTGGCGGAGGCAAAGCCATCGTGAGCATGAAGTTTTATGGTTGGGCCGCGCATGAACAAACTCCGTTGACTGACGCGTATATTGATTGGGGCGATGGAACTCTGACCAGCATTGAGAGCGTGCGCATGAAAAATAAAAAACCGTTCTGCGGCGTGACGCGCGAGTGTGAATTGATCGATGGCCTGACCTGTCAGTCAGATGCGGATTGCCCGCCGGCCGGAGGCAAGTGCGCTGATCGGGGCGTGTGTTCCAACGAAGCGGGCAAGGCATGCTTCCGCGACCAAGAGTGCCAGTTGAGCGGGTTAAAAGATGCCAAGTGCCAGATTCGCGAGCTTTTCGGCAACAGCGACGAGGCTTGCGAACAAAACTACTTTGAATTTACGCACGCTTATTCTTGCGGCAAAGAATTAGAGGCCACAAAGTGCGGAGCTGAAAAGCGCTGTAGCCGTAATCCTAAAATCACGTGTACTGATCAGACGGTTTTAGATGACTGCGGTTCGGGTGATACTTGCGAAGAGGGGTTGGCGCCATCCGGCGGTTGTTGGGACGCGGATAATGTGGTGTGCCGTTACACGCCCAAGGTCATGTTGAAGGATAATTGGAATTGGTGCACAGGCGAGTGCCGCGCTGGAATAGTGAAGGGCAAAGAGCCCACGGATATTTCTTTAGCCAAAGTTCGGCACGTGTATGGTGGTTGTTGGGATGGGGGAGAGACGTTTAAAAATACTGACGTGACCAAGAAAATACTTGATAAAAAAGACCCTAATGAGTGTGAGACGGATCCGGTAGACGATAAAAATATTCGGCCGTGGATCGTATATCCAGGCGCAGTTCAGATTGGTATAATTCAATAATTGTAGGGGCGCGACCTGTCCATCGAAGCCTTGGCGTAGGTGGATTGCCGCGCCCATGTAAATAAAAAAAACGCGCCCAGTCTAGAACTGAACGCGTGAGTAGGGGCAGGCCTTGCCTGCCCGCCGTAGTCCTGCCAACGGCGGGATGAAGGCGGGTGCCTGCCCGCGTAGGGGGATGCCGTACCCCTACTCGCCGCCGTGATGCAGGAACGTGATGATCTGCGTGGTGTAGGGCGGCAAGTCACCATCTCCCTTCATGGGCTTGTAGAATCTCATGGTGATCTGCTTGCAGTCACCGCTGAACTCGCCCTCGCCCGACTCGTACTCGTCGCGGTTGGCCTGGTTCCAGAGAATTTTCTTGCCCTGGAGCAAAAGGCCGTTGTAGTATGAACAGCTGAAAGGTGAGAGAAGACCATGAAATTCCAGCTGGCCATTTTCGTTGAGGTGGGAGGATACGATGTCCTTTTCCGCCTCCTCGTCTCCCCACGTATCTCCGTCGATGTACTGCAGGCACTCCTTGTCTGGGAGCACGTAGTCCT
>JAGVIJ010000112.1 GCA_020056125.1 bacterium
CTGCCAGCGCCGCAGATTTGGCAGCTTTAAACCCGCTCGTCAGACGAGTGATGATGTCTTGCTTTTGCTGACGTGTTTTCGCCATAGGTTGTCTTATTAAGACTTAAGACTAAATAAAACATCCACAGTCATCCTGTGGGGTTGCGCGGAGACGAAAATCGTCTCACTTGCTCGCCTCGGTAGGCTATGCCGCGTGATCCTCGCCACTTAGCGGGATTTTACGCGGTAGATTAAGTCCCTTTAGCGGGACGCCTACTGTCTCAGGACAATGAGTGTTGGCCACACAATAATCAAAAGCCCTGCTTTTGTCAAATCCCACCACCAAACATTCTCACATTCTTGCCTGCCCCGTGGTGAAACTTTACGGGGAGAATGTCGGAATGTTTTCGTCTCAATTCCTTTTTACCTTTACGGGTTTTCATCCTTTTTTATCTTCATGAACAAACATTTAAAAAGCTCCGCCGGGGTTATGTGAGATAACCGTCGACGGAGCTCAGACCGACTTCATAAGTTAAGAACGAACGACTTCCTACCGACGACGACGGCGCAGCTCCTGGCACCGGTTCAGGCCGAAGTAGTGGTACTGGCACGGATTCTTCTCCGTGGCCGTGCACTTCCCCAGCTTGCACTCCGGAGCGTGATCGGGCTCGTACAGATCCGGATCGAGCGCCAGCTTCACCAGCGCCTTGATCAGCCCGAACTCGATCTTGGTGGGCGCTACCTTGTTGGCCGTGGAACTGCCGTTCAGCAGCATGCGGCCGTGCCGGTGATAGTGCCACCCGAACTGGGTGCCCTCAGCCTCCAAGTCACGCCACCGTGACTTGGACTTGATGCCATCCGCGGCGTGCTGTTCAGCCAAACGCAACAGGCGCGCCAGGTCATCCAAGCAGAGCTTCTGCGCATGATCCGTGAGGATCTGCACGTTGCCCTGCGAGTTTTGGATGATGACGATGTGCGCGCCACCGCCCTGTGCGGATCGCGCGTACTTGGGCACCTGCGCGCAGTCGGTCTTCACCACGCACACACGGATCTCGCCGTTCGCCCCGCGGATGGAGAACCACTCGGCCTTCTCCATCTCCTTCATGGCCGTGGTCCAAAACTCCTGCTGCTCGTGGTACTTGGCGTCCAGCATCTGCCAGATCGCGTTGATCACGACCTTGGGATGCCGGGGGTTGGCCTCGTGCATGCACTTGACTAGGTGCGCCAGGTCGAATGGCGCGGCCGTGCCGTGCGTGTCCTTGTCCAGCACGTACCTCAACATCTGCTGAAGCGCCGGGTCGTCGGCCACGCCCAGCAGCTCGGCCGTGAGCTTGGCTGCACAGGTCTTCTGCTTCGCCCGCTCGCCGTCCCCCTTGGGGTGCTCGTCGAGCAGACTGCCGGCCACGCCCACGGGCAGGATGCCCTGAGCCAGGTACTCCTCCACGAGCCGTCCGTCCGGGGTCATGCCGCCATGCCCCCAGAACACGATCCGCGCCTTGCTCACACCCGGGAACAGTTTGTCCCCGAAGTGCTTGAGCAACCACGCGGCCACGATCTCATCCAAATGCGGCTTCGGATGAGTCGCGATCCTGTTGAACAAGACCCCGACCAACGTCGCCAAAACTCCCGTCAAAATTTCTGCCACCTCACACCTCCTTGGTTGGAAAATTGAGTCTTCGATCCACCTAAATGAATCATTAGTTAAATACCATAAAATCGCCTTTTTGTCAATGGGGCTTGGCTATCTTTTAGGCTAACCCCCTCGTCCTCCCCCTTGACCCAAGGGGGAGATTTTCTCTTAAAAGCACAACCCTTAATCAAATCAACTACTGATGAGCGTACCTTTGAATGGTTTTTGCGCGATTATCGCGCGTAAATTTTCTAAATCAGTGCCGCGGGCAATCACCACTTCCATATCTGACTTCTGCGCCAGTTTGGAAGCGATGGGATCAAACGGCGCATTGGCTCCGGGCGACCACTTGGAGCCCACAATCTTGCGGAACTCTTTCCAGCTGATGCGCTCATACGCCTTGGCGCTTTTATCCCCTCGCGGATCTTTGTCATGCACCGCGTCAACATTAGTCAGATTGATAATGCGCTTGGCGCCGAATTTCTGCGCCAACATAACCGCGTCATAATCCGTACTGCAACCCGGTTTCCAACCTGCGGCCACGAGCAATGATTCTTTCCAAACCAATTTGGCTGTAGGATCTTTGATCACCGCCGGATGAGCCACGTCGCGAAAAATCGTGCGCAAAAGATGCGCATTCAAACGCGTGGTGTGGATGCCCAACCAATCCAAATCCTCGGCCTCGAGATGCACAATGGCGCTGGCGGCCTTTTGATATTTACGGCACACGGATCCGCCGCCCACCACGATAATAAACCGCCGACCCAACTTAATTTCCCGCAATAAAAGTTGGCGCAACTTTTTTAAATACTCAACATCAATTCCGCTTTCCGGAATCACGATGGATCCGCCCACGGAAATGATAATCGGAGATTGTTTGGACATAGGTTGTAGGCTCTAAACTGCAAATTTTTCTTTAATCTCCCGAATCGTATTTTCCGCTTCATCCAACCGCTGTTTTAAAACACCGGCGATTTCCATGGCGCGCTCAAACTTTTTCAGTCCCTCATCCAAATGGCCATGGCCTTTTTCAAACCACTCGGCAATGGATTCGAGTTCCTCAAAGCCTTGCGCTACATCGATTTTGGGCAGTTGTTTTTTAGACATATTTTTTTACTTGGTAGCCGCACCCTTTAGGGTGCGCCTTTCTAAACGCAGGCTAAAGCCTGCGACTACCGTTCATCTTAATAAAATTACAATGCATTAGAAATTTTCTTTACCTCGGTTTCCGCTTCTCCATCTTTCAAAACAATGGCTGTGGCTTGCCCGATTTGCAACTGCGCCACGGACGAGATACTGCGCCCGGATGCGTCCTTAACCATGGCATATCCGCGCGCCAATACGCCTTTGGGATCCAAAGATTCCAATAGACGAATGTGCGCTTGCAAGCGATCCTTCAAACCGCCGACCCATTGTCTCACAGCTGTATCACAAACAGAAGTCGCTCTTTCCAAAGCCGCGCGCTGGCCAGCTAGCCACAAACTTGGAGCGCGCACCGCATGATCCAAAGCCGCGCGCCGACTCTCCATATACCGCGTGAGATTTGATTCCATGGCCGACACTACGGCGGCCAACTCGTATTGCACATCCTTGCGATCCGGCACCAAACGCCGCGCACAATCCGTGGGCGTGGAACCGCGCACATCAGCCGCCTCTTCAGCCAAGGTTAAATCGCGCTCATGCCCGATGGCCACCAGCGTGGGAATTTGCGAAGCATGAATCGCACGCACCACCGCCTCATCATTAAAAGCCATGAGATCCTCCAGCGACCCGCCGCCGCGCGTCATAACCAACGCGTCATATCCAATCCTCCCCTTACCTGCCTTGCCGGCAGGCAGGTAAGGGGAGGCTGGAGGGGTTATGGAATTCGCAGATTGAATAGCCGCCACAATCTCTCGCGGCGCATTATCGCCTTGAACCAAAACGTGAAATAAATCAATTTCCAAACCGCCCCAGCGTTCGCTAAGCACGCGCACAAAATCTCCATAGGCCGCGCTGTCGCGCGAAGCCACCAGCGCGATGCGCTCCGGAAAACGCGGCAAAGCGCGTTTGCGCGACGGATCAAACAAACCTTCTTGCTCAAGTTTTTGATGGAGCAGCAACAGCGCCTTTTTTAATGCGCCCTCCCCTGCCAACTCAATGCGCTCGGCGGAAATGGAAAATTTTCCGTACTTGGGATAGATGCGTGGCAAACCGATCACGCGCACGCGAATGCCATCCTGAATGGGTACGCGCAAATTCCACACCGGCATAAAAATATTCACCAGCGCTTTTTCATCTTTCAAATCAAAAGTTACCCATTGCCCTTGGCTTGCGCGATAACCCGAAACTTCACCTTCCACCGCCACTTCTTCAGTTGCAAAACTCTCGCGTAAAATAATGTTCACGATCTCGATAAATTCTGATACTTGGAGAATGCGCATAAAATCGTCCGGGGTCCGAAGTCCGGCGTCCGAGGGTTAGATTGAAACGCTGCTCAACAAACTCGCGATTTGCCAAAATAAAATCGCCCATAAAAAATCCGTGATAACCAAATCAACCGGAAACCAGGCGTCTTCTTTGAGCCCAAAAAAACCATGGCCTTCCAAGGGCAAGATAACTCCTCCGTAAACTAGAGTCAGAACTAAGCTCCACAAGATGATGGGTAAAAATTGAAATCCGGCCGCCACGCCCGTTTGAACCAAGAGACCAAACAGGCCGCCGAACACCGTGGATAAAATCAAAAACACAAAAATCCCAACCAGATGCGCTTCACGCCGTGTCACTTTGCGACCCAATAAAACCGGCTGATCCAAATCGCGCACAAAATTCCCGGCCTTGAAATACGGCGCCAAGTGCGATAAAAAAAGCATGATTCCTCCCGCGGAAATTCCGGCAACCATGGCCGCAAAAATTACGTTCATATCTAGCGATTCGGAATCACTACAATCATCATGGGCTTGCCCGTCTGTATAGTGGCTTTATCTCCGGTCCAATCATGTGCGGCTTTGAGAATTGTGTCGTAAGAATAGGTATAACCTTGGCCGCGCCGCGTACCCGGATCATTGGTGATAAAGAACCCCGGCGTATAACCGCGAATCACTACCATGTGAAAGGGCGGGCCATCGCCGCTGAAATACGGATTGCCCAACATCTGCCCGGCCGCCGGAACCAAAACCGGATAGCCCAAAGCCAGAGGCACTTTAATATCTAAAACACTGGTCAGGGGTTTTACCACCACGGTTTTGTAGCCATAAAAATTTTTAGCCACATCCGCCACCTGTTCGGCCGTAGTGTCTTCAAAAAAACCAAAAGTAAAATTTTCAAAGGCCATTATTTTTTTTAATTGCTCGCGAGCCGCATATTTTTCAATTACGCCGGATTCCCCCTGATAAAAAGCGTGGGCCATGAGCAACGACGCCTCTTCGCACAATTCTTGAAACGGCGCACTCCAATCCGCAAAAGGCGCTTGCGAAGTGAATGGCACATCCAAATTCACCTCCATGGGTAAAGGTCCCGCATGAGCCAACGGATCAGTCGGCGTGGTTTTGACCGTGGGCGAAGTTTCCAAAACAAAATTCTCGGATTTGGAAAGTCCGGATTCAAACGGCGAAGCTTCAGACGCTACGACTGAATTTTCAGCTTGTTCCACGGCGCCTTGAAAATCAGCGGCCGGCGGCAAATCAGGCGTCCACCATCTATACCAAACATCGCTTAAATAAGTTCGGTTGACGATGACTAAAATCCCGGCCGCCAGAATAATTGCGGCCGCAATTAGGACTAAATATTTTTTTGCAATGGGCAATTTCATGCCAATTATTGAGCGGCCGGTGTTTTGGGCTCTAGGGTTACAGTCTCCATCACATCCCCAATCACCAATTTACCCACCACATCTTGACCCGAAAGTACGCGGCCGAAAATTGAATAGGACGGCGGCAACGAATAATCTTCCAGCATGATAAAAAATTGCGAGCCGTTGGTGTTGGGACCGGCGTTGGCCATGGCCACAATCCCCTTGTTATACAACAAATTAACTTGATCATCTTCAAACGCATAACCCGGACCGCCCGTGCCATTCCCCAGCGGATCGCCGCCCTGCGCCATAAAACCGGCGATAATGCGGTGAAACTTCAGGCCATCGTAAAATTTATTCTTAACCAAATACGCAAAGTTGGAAGCGGCACGTGGACCCTCTTTGGGCAAAAGCTCAAACACGATCTCGCCCTTGGCGGTTTTAATGCGCACGATTTTATTAGTTACTTCTTCGTCCGACAAAATGCCCGGATACGCCAACGGTTGTTTGGGAGTTTCAGTTTGCATAGTTGAGGTAGCAGCTTCTTCGGCTGAAGTGGTGGCTGCTTCATTAGTTTGTAAATTAGCTTCCAACTCATCATTCACATGAGTGGGCGGCGTGGACGGCGTGGTCACTATGGGTTTTGATCCGCATCCGGCGCCAAAAACAGTCAGCGCCAATATGGGCGCAATAAATAAAAAAGTGATATTTTTCATAGATTGAAAGAATAGCATAAAAGTGGTTTAACGATAAATTACGAATGACGAATTACGAATTACGAATTTTGGAGCTATCTTCTTAAAATTCGTCATTTGGCATTCGTCATTTGGCATTGTTTACTCTTCCCACGGCAAGCCCGGCTCGCCCGCAAAACCCCAACGCGCCGCATCCAAATTCAAACCCGAGCGCCACCATTCTTTGCGCACGCGATCTAACGACAGTTCAGCTAAAACCACTTCGGCGGATAAATCTCTGCCGTGTGCATCGCGCGCCTTAATATATGCGGGCTTAAAATCACCTGGCAAATAAACCGCTTGCACCAACGGCGCCACCGCTCCGCGGCGCAATAAACTTAAGGCCGCACGGCGCGCCAGCCAACTACCGGCCTTTTCTACGCACTGAATATCCAAACCAATCAAACTCGGCAAAACCGGAATTAGACTGCCGTATACACTCGCGCCCCGCCCGCTGGCGCCCGACACTCGCGCCAAACCTCTTTTCTCACATGCTCCGGTCATGTTCACGGAGATGGGCAGATGGTTCGCCGCTTCTCTAAATTCCGATGCTACGCGAGCTCGTACGTTTTCCAATGATTCATTTCCGTGTTCAATGGTTAACACCACGCGAGATGGCCGCGCGCCCTCGGCGATCACCGCCACTTCCGCATCCGGACCCAACCAAAACCATTCCGGATCCAATTCGCGTTTCTCATGCAGGCGCTTAGCAACTTGCCGCGCCAGACTGACTGTCTCCGGCAACTTTTCCGGCGTCTCCGCGGTCGCGTATCCCGTGACCATGATCGGAGATTCTGAACTCAACCGCGCCGTGGCTATGCGATCAGCTGACAC
>JAGVIJ010000064.1 GCA_020056125.1 bacterium
AAAGGACGCGGCCAAAACCGTGCGCAATGCGGCGCAGTCTGTGGCTGACGCGCGCCTGTCTTTGGAATCCGCGCAACTCGCCTTGGATAAACTCAAAGGACCGCCGGATTCCATCCAACTTTTACAAGCGCAAAATTCAGTCAACCAAGCTCAACGCAATTTAGATGAACTTTTAGCCGGGCCTGATGCCACTGATGTCAAACAAGCTGAAACTGATTTGGAACTCAAGCAAGACGCTATAAAAATGTCAGCTGATGGCATAACTCCGCAAGTGGTTCAGGATGCGCGCGATGCCAATGTGGCCACCATAAAAAATGCGGCACAAACCGCTGGACAAGCGATTTTGGATGTGGATACGATTTTGGGCATTGATAATAAATGGACCAACGACACTTACGAAAAACTGCTATCAGCCCTAGATACCGGAAAATTATGGGAGGCCAATGCGCTCTACCCGGCAGCTAAATCCGCTTCGGTTATTTTGAAGGCTCAAGCTGATAATTTAAAAACTCTGGATGAGAGCGCGGCCAACATTGATGCGGCACAAAGCCAAGCGGAAACCGCCATGAAATTGATGGAGCCGTTGTTGCAAAAAACTTATGACGTGCTTTTGAACACGGTCACCGCCTACAATTTTACGCAAAGCAGTTTGAGCTCCCTGCAAAGCACCATCCGATCGGATCAATCCAGTGTATCTTCACGGCTGACTGCGCTGACCGCGGCGCGCCAAGCTGTTGATCAAGCAAAAACAAATTATACGACCTCACTCTTAAACGTGGAAAAAGCGCAAACCGCCTTAGCCGAACTTAAGGCCGGGGCTGATGCGCAAGATATTGCCGCAGCGCGCGAAAAATTAGCTGAAGCTAAAGAATCTTTAGCTGAACTGCAACAGGGCGCTGATGATTTTGACGTTCGCACCGCGCAAAACACAGTAGCGCAACGCCGCGCCGGTTTGGCCACAGCGCAAAATAATCTAGCGGATGCGCAAGAAGCATTCCGCGATTGTACGGTGCGTGCGCCGTTTGACGGCGTGATCGCGCGTATTCAAGTTCAGCCCACTAACCAGGCTTCAGCTTCCACGGCGCTGGCCACTCTTTTGACCAATGCTAAAATTGCACAAGTCTCGCTGAACGAGGTGGATGCGGCTAAAATCAAGGCCGGACAAAAAGTTACGCTGACCTTTGACGCGATCACTGATTTGGAAATTGCGGGTGAAGTATTTGAAATTGATCCGTTGGGAACAGTGTCGCAAGGCGTGGTCAATTATGAAGCCACCATCACTTTCAACACTCAAGATGAGCGCATCAAAACCGGCATGAGCGTTTCCGCTGCCATTGTGACGGATTTTAAAGCCGGCACTCTGCTCGTGCCGAATTCGGCCGTGAAACAAGATGCCGCCGGTATAACCGTGCAGGTTTTAAATGGTGTTGAACTTTCCAGCGAAGCCACCTCGCAAGGCATTGCTTCGGCTGCCGAGCCTGAAACCAAAACCGTAAAAATCGGCCTGGCTAATGATCAACAGACGGAAATCATCGAGGGCCTGCAAGCCGGAGATCAAGTGGTTACGCGCACCGTTGATCCCAACACCGCCGCCAAAACCACAACTCAAACCAGCGGTCAGCAAACAGGCATGGGAAGTTTTGGCGGAGCCATGATGCGCCCGAATTAATTCGCAGCGGTTTATGTTGGAACTTAAAAACATCACGAAAAATTATACCAGCGGCAAAGAGATTACCTCGGCTATTAAAGATGCCTCGTTTACGATTCACAAAGGAGAATTCGTGGCCATCATGGGGCCGTCGGGTTCAGGCAAATCCACGCTCATGCACATCATTGGTTGTTTGGACACGCCGACCTTGGGGCAATATCACCTGGATGGACAAGATGTGGCTAAACTTTCCACGAGTGAACTAGCGGCCATCCGACGCAATAAAATCGGTTTTGTGTTTCAATCATTTCACTTGTTGCCGCGCGCCACGGTTTTGCGCAACGTAACTCTGCCTTTGGTTTATTTGGGAGTAAAACGCGAAGAACGTTTGCGCCGCGCCAAGGAGACGCTCGTTGCCGCGGGTCTGGATGAATCTCATTATGAGCATCTTTCCAACCAACTCTCGGGCGGCCAAATGCAACGCGTGGCCATTGCTCGCGCGCTGATTAATAATCCGGCCATCATTTTAGCCGACGAACCCACGGGCAACTTGGATTCCAAAACCGGCAAGCTGGTACTGGATACTTTTGAGCGCCTGCACCAACAAGGCCGCACTATTATCATTATCACGCATGAACCGACGGTGGCGGCGCGCGCTGAACGAACGATTCTGATTCGCGACGGAGAAATCATTGAAGATCAGTCAAACTGCAAACTTAATTCATAATCCACATGCTAATTCCTCCCCTTAGATTAAGGGGGGGCTGGAGGGGTTAGAACCTGCACTCTGAAATCATCTTGGCTAACCCCCTCGTGCTCCCCCTTAACCTAAGGGGGAGGATATTCCACTCTGAAAAGAAAACTAAATGTATGATGTTTGTTGATTTACTGGAAGAAATTTATTTGGGAGTTTTATCTAACAAGGTCAGATCCGGTCTGACCATGCTTGGCGTGGTCATTGGCATTGCTTCGGTGATCGCTATGATGTCCATCGGCCAAGGCACTAAATTGCAGATTGAAAATAGCATTCAATCCATCGGCTCCAACCTGCTCATGGTTATGCCCGGCGCTCAACGCGCACGAGGCGCGGCCGTGAGTTCAGGCCGCGGCTCTTCGCAAACTCTGACCAATGACGATGCTGATGCCATCAGAGATGTTGCGGGAGTTAAAGCCGTGGCGCCCGAATCATCGCGGCGTTTTCAAATCACGGCGCGCGGCACCAACACCAATACGCAGGTGGTGGGCACCACTCCGGATTATTTGGCCGTGCGCAACGTGGCAGTGGATATCGGAACTTTTTTTTCTACCACTCAAGTGGCCAGCCGCTCTAAAGTTGCAGTGCTCGGCCCAACCACGGTGCTGGATTTGTTTGGAGAAAACGCTAATCCAATCGGCCAGACCGTTCGCATCAATAGCGCACAGTTCACGGTAATCGGCGTCACGGCGGCCAAAGGCGGATCAGGTTTTTCCAACCAAGATGACATGATTTATGTTCCGCTCTCCAGTTTGCAAGCGTATTTGAGCGGCGGAGATTATGTGAGTTCCATCAGCATTCAAGCCGTGGATCAAGCCACTATGACTTTGACACAACAAGCCGTGACCGAGCTTTTATTGGAACGACATCATATCCCCTCGGCTGACTTGGCGGATTTCAGCATCATGAACCAATCGGATTTGGTGAGCGCGGCTTCGAGCGTCACGGATACGCTCACACTTTTACTCGCATCCATTGCCGGAATTTCGTTGCTGGTCGGCGGTATCGGCATTATGAACATGATGCTCACCACGGTGACCGAACGCACGCGCGAGATCGGTTTGCGCAAAGCCATTGGCGCTGACCGAGCGGAAATTGTGGCGCAATTTTTGGGCGAAGCTATCTTCTTAACACTCTTGGGCGGAACCATTGGCGTGCTGGTTGGCTATGGCGCTTCCAAAGCCGTGAGCACATTCGCATCACTCACCACCACTGTTTCGTGGTCATCCGTAGCCATGGCCTTCGGTGTATCCTGCGCCATCGGATTGATTTTTGGTTTGTATCCGGCTCAACGCGCCAGCCGGTTGAATCCCATTGACGCTTTACGTTACGAATAATTTTTTAATCCTTCATTCTTAATCCTATGCAAAAACAACATCTCGCCACTTTAATCATCTGCGTCTTGCTGGCCGCGGGTCTGGGTTTTTACGGCGGAACTTTGTATGCCAAATATAAAACTCCAACCGGACGACAAATGCCTCCGGGCGCTGCGGTGTTTCGCGGTGACCGTGCCGGTAATACCATCGGCGGCGGCCGCGCTGTCATGGGCGGCATGACTGCGGGCGAAGTTTTATCCAAAGACGCGCAAAGCCTGACCGTCAAATTGCGCGATGGCGGATCTAAAATAGTTTTTTATTCCGCATCTACCACAGTCAACAAAATGACCGAGGGTTCATTGGATGATGTAATTCAAGGCAGCAATGTGACAATCAACGGAACAACCAATCAAGACGGCAGTGTTACTGCGCAGATGATTCAACTCCGGCCGCAAGGTTTGACTCCGGATTTCGCTCCCCCTCTAGCTCCCGCTGCCACACAATAAAAAAGATGAAAACAAACTCGCCTAGCCAGCGAGTTTTTGTTTATTGTTTCACAGTATAAAAAAAGACCCGATGTTTTTTTTCTTCGCCTGGGTCATGAGCGAAGTGTAGGCAGACGACCTACCTGGGCAACTTGCCAACGAAGATGTCGTTGAACGAGACCTCGCCCACGGGCGAGATATCGTGCCGCACCTTGAACGGTTCTCCAAGCCCGAAACCCGGGATCTCGGTCGTCTCGTGAGCGGTTCCGTTATCCACGGTGAAGTGCGAGTAGTTGCTATTGTTGTACACCGCACCGCCAGGGAATCGCTTCGCCACCATCTCCTCATGCATGAGACAGTCCATACCCGGATGATAGGGGCCACCACAACGTGAACACGACATGGCTACTTCTTCTCCTGTTCTTCCCCTCCCCGTCCAAATATATAACATTTTAGTGAATTCCAGTCAATTTCCCACCACTCCACCCACCTTGACAAACGCGTGAATTTTTAGTGATATTCCAGTATCCGATGTCAAATTAACGATGCCGGATAAACGCTCTTCACAATTCAACCGAGGGAGGAAATCATGGTTTCGCAAGCCGACGATATTTTGAGCCAACTCACCCCGCTCAAACCACTGGATCTCAAACAATGCAAGACGGTCAGCGACATCGCGGCCGGCATGGAGCGCTGTTCATTCGGCGCGCGCATGCTGGGCCAAGTTGCGGCCAAGCTGACCGCGTGGACCACGAGCGAGCCTCAAGCCATCATCATCTATGATGGTAAGCCCGAAATCTACGATGGCGAGCCTGACCCAGCCGGTCGGCTTCACAGGCTGCTCAGGTTTTTGTGCACGGGCAAGAAGCGCTGGTTCAAGCGCTTGTACACGCCCCAAGGTTTTCTGAACACCGGAAAACACGTGGAGCACGCGCTCGTCGTGGGTCCGGTACCGGAACGCATCGCAGCCCAGGTGTACGCACGAATCCATGGCGCCGTGTTCGTAAACAACCACAACCAGTGCAAACCCGGTCAAGTTCGCGACGGGTATTTCCCTGATGTGGTGTTCGCTGACCCCAGGGTCATCCTGCCTATTCTGTACTGCGTGATTGATGAGCGCCGGAACAACGAGCGGCATTCGATCACTGATCTCATCGCCGACCTGCCTCGCTACGGCGGCGCAGCTCACGAACTGGTGCGCGGCGCCAAAACCCTGGCCAGCATGCTGGAGGACAAGGCCTGTACGGTCATGCTCACGCTCTCGGGCGCCATGACCGTGGCTAAGATGCAGCCTCTGGTGGTGGATCTCATCGAAACCGATCGCATCGCGTACATCTCATCCACGGGCGCACTTATGGCGCATGGCTTGATCGAGGGGTCGGGTTGTGTTCACTACAAATACGACCCGCGGCTCACGGATGAGCAACTGGCCGAGGCTACACTGAATCGCGTGACCGACACTCTGGAACCGGAGACCAACTTCGATCACATCGAGCCGATCGTAACCGCGGTTCTGGGATCCTTTCCTGGCGGCGCAGTGATCAGCTCCCATGAGTTCCACCGCGCTCTGGGCGCGTACTTGGCAGAGCATTTTCCGGGACAACGCGCCATTCTGCGCTCTGCCTACGAACACAACGTGCCCATCGTCACGCCCGCGTTCACGGATTCGGAGATGGCGAACGACGTCTTTTGCTTCAACGCCCTGCGGTCGCGCGATAGCCGTCACCGTATTCACTTCGATCTGGAACGCGACACCAGTCTGCTGTTTCAACTCGCGACCAGAGCCAAGCGGCTCGGCATCTTCACCATCGGCGGTGGTGTACCGCGCAATCACACGCAAAACGTAGCTTGCCTCACGGAGATCTACGGAGCGCGTGTGAATCCGGCCTTGCATCCGTGCATCTTTGAATACGGTTGCCGCATTGATCCGGCGTCCATGGCGCTAGGCCATCTCTCGGGATGCACTTACCAAGAAGGCGGAACGTGGCGCAAGTTCGCTTTTGACGGCATGTTTGCCGAGGTGCGCATGGATGCCACCATCGCCTGGCCGTTCATTCAGAAATACGCGTTCGAGAGCATGGGTCTCTGATACGCCCCTACGAATCGGGCAGGTACAAGGCCTGCCCCTACTTACCGTCCCCTCTCCGGGCGGTTTTTTTGTTACTGGCTCTAAATTTTTAAGCCCCTCCGTCGGCGGGGCGCAGAAAATTTAGCTAGCAGTAACAACCCCGTACTTCCCAAATACTTTTGGGATAGTGCGGGGTTTAACATTCGAAAACCAAAAGAACCTCGCCAATGGCGGGATTCTTTTTTTCTAGTTCAGGGGTTTCACATGCTGTCGCTCGGATGAGCCACGGTAGCCTCCACTAAACTTGGATCAAAGTCGCTGAGACCATTGATATCCGCACCGAAAGTATAGTTGATGTAGAACGCATCATTGATATCATCGATCTTTTTGTTCCAAGTTAGGCCGTAAAGCTCGGTGGCGATGGCCTCGGTCTTGATCCAGCGCAGGACTCCGCCCTTGGCCACGGCGTACACTTTGGGCCAGGTAACGAATTTTGCCATCTTTTCACCCGGCTTATAGGTGACGTTGGCGCCCAGAGGAATCTTAGCCAATGCCGCGGCATCAATCACTAATACAGTTGAGAAATCCGGGTACCAGGTGAAGTAGGCTTGAGCATTGGGGAAGGCGTGACGCTTTCCATCAGCTCCGATGTAATACACAGCTGAATCCTCTTGAGTTTTTGCATTGCCGTCATCCGCGAGCTTGACCAAGTTATTCACGGCTTGGCCGATGGTGGACAGAGTATCCAATCTGGCTTGCGTAGCCGCATCTACAACGGCCGGGGCCGCAGGAGTTTCAGTGGTGCTCGTGCTACTACCGACAAGCTCAATGGCATCAGACACAGCGGTTGAAATATTGCCGACCGTATCCTTAAATTCTGCATACACAGTCTTCACGCCATCGCCCGTAGACAAAGTCCAAGTCTGGGAAGTGGCGTAGGTTTGCCACGCGCTGCCCAGGAAGGTTGAAGTGCTGGAGATCAACATTTGAGTTGCATCCGTGGCTCCAATTTTCAGAGTAACGGCAACGCTGGAAGTTGTGGTCGCGTTGTTATTGATCTTAATTGACGTGTTGGTGGGAGGGGTGTAGTCGGCTGAAGATGCACTACCGCCAGTGCTACCGCCCGGGACAGCTCCATCATTATCCGTAATATAAACCGTGACACTACCTACGGAGATGGGGCTGTAATTTGTGTCCACGCTCGAAATGGCATGCGCGATGGTATCTGTATGTGTCCCTTCGATGGTTACATCATCCACAGCGGTTACGGTGACAGTTTGCGGCGTGGAGTAGTTGCCTGTAGTGAAAGTCAAACTGCTCGGGGATACGGTGACTTTGCCGCCGGAGACTGAGGGCGTAATGGTCACATCAGCGCTCGGAGCCGCAGTTAGAACCATAGTATAAGTATCGGTTGTCCCGCCTTCGGTAACCGCCGTAGTATCGCCCTCGGTAACTGTCACACCATAAGCCGTGTTGAGGGTGTTGCGATAAACCACCACGAAATCCGTAAAGTGGTTCACTAAACCGGAGATGGTGTTATTCGTGGGATCAACCGTGAATCCGCCTTCCACCGGAACATATTCGTTGCGTTCCGGAGAATAATAAGCCAGTTGCAAATCGCCTTCGGTCACATTGCCCGGAAGAGCGGTGAGCAGGGCTGTGTAATCAATCTTAATTTCAGCATAACCGTTCAAATCTTTGATGGTGGCATCGCCCGAAGCTGAAATTCCGAAGGTGGTGTTATCCAATGCTTGGTAGGTGGCTGTATCAGGCGCAGAGTAGCTCTTTTCCAAATTCAACGTGACATCGCTTGAACTGGTGTCCAGAACTCCGGCGCCGGCCGTAACCTTAATACCTGAAGCCGAAGTATCGTTGATTGAACCGCCGGTACTGGCCGAGACAATGCCGCTGGTGGAAGTGGGCATGTTGCCGGTATCCGCAGTTAAGGCAAAATTTTTGCCAGTCATGTTGCCGGTCACAGTCAAAGCGCCCAACGAACTTGTGGTCTGCGCATGCAAGGGGCCGACCCCGTAGAGCGTCCAGACGCCGGAGGTAACTGGAAGAGTATAGGATCCATCAGTTGGGCTAAGTTGAGCGGCCACTACCGTGCCCGTGGCATTAGTTGCCCACACGAAACCATCAGTCAAAGCGCCGCCGCCGGATTTACTGACCACTCCCTCAATTGTATAAGGGGCTGCGGTAAGAGCGGCTTGACCATTGGGATCTGTGCCGCCGGCTGCTGTGCCGAAGTCATATCCCCCGGTTGAGGTGGTGAAAGAAGTATTAGCCGATTGTGTTGGGACGAAACCGGCTAAAGCGTCAGTCACGGCATAAGAGCCGACTTTTAAATTGATATCATATTGACCGCTGTCATTGGTGACTGCTGTAATCGTGGTGGACGCGCTGGAGAAAGTAACCAGAGCGCCGGCCTTAGTATTACCGCTATTGTCATACACCGTACCCGTAACGTTCACGAAACCATTTGTGCTCAATCCCAAGTTAATCGCGGAAGAGCCGCCAGCTGCGATGGAGCCGCTGAACTTGCCGATGCCAAACACATCAATGAAATAACCATAGGTTGAGCCGCTCGACACGTATAAACTCGCCGTGCCATTCAGACCATTTTGCTGTTTGGTGATGGTCTTGGTTTTATCCGCCGCATTTTTCAATTCAATGAATGCATCCATGGCCGCCGTTCCTCCGGTAAAAGTAAAGGATACGGTTGAGGTGGTAACGGAAATATTCTTAGTGGTGTTGGCGCTAACCGTAACCGTATCGCTCAATTCGCCATAATCCGGATGAAAGGTGCCGATACGATAAGTGCCGGCAGCCACGTTGACTGAATATGCTCCCAAAGAATCAGTGGAAGAACCTTTTTTAACTCCGCCGGCTATCGGAAAATTACCGGTCGTATTCCACTGTTCAATAAATACCGGCGCATTAGTTAGAGCTGTTCCGGCAGTGATGGTGCCGCTCAACGTGTAGCAGGTAGACGTGGAAGGCGTGAGGTTTTGGCTGGATTGGGAAGCGCCTGCCACAGTTACCGTCTTAGTGAACGAGCCGCAAGTATCGGTCTTGGAAGAGGGTGGTTCAGCACGCACAGACCACGTTCCATTTTCTACGAACACCGTGTAACTACCATCAGAGGTTGATTGGCCAAAGACCGTATTGCCGTTTGCATCCGTGGCAAAAACCGGCGCATAGCCAATGCTGTTGCTCGAAGAATCCATGACCTTGCCGGAGATTGAATAACTAGCCTTCTTCATGCGCAGGACTAAATTGCCCGTGATATTTTTGCCATCCACATACCACTTGGCGCCGCTTTCATTTTTGATGGTCAAACTCTTAACCACATCGGGCATACCGGCTTTATGAGCTCCAATCTGATAACTGCCGTAATCTGAAACAGCTAAACTGAAAGTGCCCGAGGCATTGGTTTGCGTGAACACCGGCGTGCCATAACCTTGTTGGTTCATAAAGACTTCCACATTGGCCAGGGTGTTACCCGAAGCGTCCATGGCTGTGCCGGTCACCGTGAGGCTGGCTGTTGCGAATGTAAAGGTGACTACGTCGGTTGTATTGTTGAAGGAAACCTTGGGCGGAGTTGCACCCATGGCCAAGCCGACTGCGCCGCTATCCGGTAATCCGCTAACCTGCAACTGAATGGGTGGAGGAGGCATGACACCTAAACTCTGCGGCATGCCACCGGACGCACCCTTTGGGGTAGCCGGTCCCATACCCAAATTCCACTGGCCATTGGCATTTAAGTTAATCTGATATCCAGCGGCTTCAGCTGTAGTGACACCGGTCAAAGTTTTCACTGCAAATTTGCCCGGACCGCCAGCGAAAATATCTATATCCTTGCCGCCAAAAACAAACGGATCTCCGTTGCTATCTACAAATTTGACCGTCACCGGCACTGATCCTAATCCGGCGCTGGTGGGCAAGAGCACCATCCATTTGGTTTTGGTCTGACCACTGAATAAACAAACCGGTTCAGGCGACATCTGGCCATAATAATCCGCAGCGCCCAAAGTGATATAAGGCTCGGTACCCACGCCATAACAACCGTCGGGCAAGTTACTGTAAGTAATTGAAGTGCCGGCCGTACCATCCACCGCGGAAATATCGCCGTTCGTCATGGTCAAAACCTTATCCATTGGGCCGCCCGGACCTCCGCCATGCAAATACACAGTACCGTTCGCGCCATTGGTCGGCGCAGTTGTAGTAGTTCCTGCCACCACATCCACAACTAACGTATTAGTGCCACCGGCCATAATGTAATAAGGCATTGAAGTTTTAGTAGCGAGCGTTTGACCACCACGCAACACTTTTATGGTCAAAGTATAGCCGCCGGTGGCCGGGCCTTTGGGAATAGCCGGATTGGTTATTTTGCGCAAGTCAATCGTAATCGGATCATTAACGACCGGTGTTCCATTGACGCCCAACGTTATAGTCACGGTGTTGGTAGAAGTTGAGCTGGTGATTGCAGTTCCGGAAACCGTACCGGCCATGAATTGGTTGTAATCATTGTAGAACGGAGACTGTGTATCAAAGGCGGCGCTCGCCACATTCGTGCCATTGGGGAAAGTTAAAACCACCTGATCGTCGGCAGCCAAAACCACACCCGGCGTGAATTTAATTTGAAACACATTTGAATCTGCGCTAGCCATAGGGTTGAACGGGTAAGCCATGTCAGCTTGACCCATGCCGAATTGGTCGGCTGTGAATGAACCAAAGCCCACTGGAGTGAATTCCGCTCCACCGATTGGACCTCCGCCCATCATGCCAGTGGTTGGCGGAGCAAACATTCCCCCGCCGCCCATACAACCATAGGTCTGACTGCTTTCAACTTTGCCGTTATAAACGTTCGCGCTACCGGCCGTGATAATGGTATTTTCGGACATGTCCATGACATTGGCATTGACCGTAACTCGATAGTTGTCACCGGCCGCCAATCCCGCCACACCTTCGACCGTAGCCGTATAGTTCATCGCGTCATAGTTCATGGGCTTGCCCGTAACAGTAATAGTGGCGGCAACGTCACCGTTAACAATACGTTGAACCGTGTAATTGCTGGGGTTGATCACGCTATTGGTCCATTTACTTTCAGCTTGGGCATCGCGCACCATAGGCTCGGTAAATGTCATAACACAGCGAAAATCATCACAACGCGCTTCTTTTAGCGCTGGCTTCTCCGCATCAGACACTCCGGTGGTGTAGGTATAAGTGGAAGTGGCAATGCCGTTACCAGCCAAATCAGTTATGCCATAACCTAAAGTAAGAGTATAAACCGTGCTAGCTGATAATGAATTGGCCGGCGCAACCAAAATTTTATTTGAACTCGGCTCATAACGCACGGTAATACTTTCAGCTGTGGCGCCGCGATAGAGTGAAATATTAGTGGTATTCACCGTATCAACAGCTACTTGTTCGCTGGCGCCAAATTCAAATACATAGTTGGTGGCCAAGCCGGTTGAGTTATCAGCTAAAGCCGAGTAGACCGTAGGCGCGGTTGCGTCAGAAGAACCGGAAATGTTAAAGCGCGAGCTGAACGCCGCTGAAGAAGTGGGATAGCGCATGGGAATGCCTGACACGTTAGAAACCGCTCCCCTTACTTCCACTTCATATTCGCCGGCGCTTAGAGCGCTGTGAGTCAGAGTCACAAAACGTTTTTGAGTGGAATCCAATGAAACAGTAATTGATTGAGCACTCCCTCCCACCTTGGTTAAGGTGATATTGTTGGAAGAAATCGTGGTCGAATCCATGGCCTCGTTGAATTCAAGCTGGATGCTGACATTGGGAGCCACGTTCATGCCCGGCGCCGGCGCCATTGATTTAACATACGGCGGCATATATGCGCCGCCTGTGCCGTATTGCGCTTGAATGGCGCCAAAATCCGTGAACATGTTGCCCACGGTTGAAAAACTAAAAGTATGACCGCCGCCCGGCCGATTGCCTTCTACGGTTCTGCCGCTCTGACCTTTTACACCCTCGGTAATCACCATGGTGTATTGGGTTGAAGTGGCTAAGTTGGCGGACGGGACGAATAATACTGTGTTGGTATCCATGGCGGCCAACGAAGAACATCCGGGCGAGCTATTACTTTCACAGTACGCCACTGAACCCGCGACCTTAGCGCCGTTCGCGGTTTTCATGAGGTAAATGTTACTGCCATTATTAGTGGGATCCGTATCAGTAATACTGGTGGAATCCATAGGTTGATCAAAACCCACGCGGATGGAATCAGAAATCGGTGCGCCCTGCATACCTTCAGGCGGACCTGTGAACCTTACATGCGGAGAACCGCCCATGCCGCCCATTTCGCCGCCTCCATAAAAACCCATGGTGCCCGTATTCAGGATCAAGTTGACTCCGGTTTTATCGCTGGTACTGACGATCTCATGGCGCATGTTCTTCATATGCCCCTCTTTCATAGCCACGATCTCAAAAGAGTTGTTGTTGGGTAATCCCGTAATAGTATAGTTGCCATCGGCATCCGTGGACACGAGTGCGCCGCCCCAGCCTTGAGCGTATACTTTGGCTCCGACCAAATTACTACCGCCGGAGGAGATGTTGCCAGAGATTGATCGGCCGTTACCCGAAATATCCACCGTATTCATGATAAAGGGGCTGGTTTGACATGCCGCGGTCGTAGTAGCCGTAGGATTAGCACAAAAGAGGCGGGTGTTAGAGGAGCTATCGCGCGCCACTAAAAAGTATTTGACATAGCCGCCAGCCGCCGGAACATTGCCCGCCGTCACGGTAAAGAGGAACAAGCCGCCGCCCCCGGCAACCGTGGCTCCATCAATATAAACATTGCTATTCCAGCCCGTGGTCGAGGTGTAATACAATCTAAAATACTCATTCCCCGCATCGCCCGTATTAGCAAAGGCTTCCAACGAGGTTTGATCATCAAACACCATGGCGTAGACACTGGCATTAGTGCTAGATTTGGCGCCGAAATTCGATAGGTGGTCAATCATGGGGGCATTTGTATCCGCCACCACATCATACTTATTTGCATAATTTACAGCCGTGGAAGAAGCCAGATATGGCGTGGTGGATGAAACATAAACCCATGCGACATAGCTGACAGTGGTGGTAACGGCCACGCCCGCGCTATCTGTTTGCATGAATTGCGGTATGGTATGCGAGGACATGGAGAATTGGTTGAACATGCCAACCGGCATACAAGCGCTTCCGCCACATCCGGTGGTATCAATATTAGCCGTAGTTAAAGCCACCGTACTGCTCGTAAGATAAATCCTGGTGAAGGTATAGCCAGCCGGCGTAGTTGAACTCGGAGTCCAAGCAATACTAAAGTCACGGCCATCCAAGCCATAACCTGTAGTGTCTGTATCGGACAAAACCACGTTATAGGCCACGGAATTATCAACGACCGCCAGCGCGGGGTTGATAAACAAAACACCGCTCAAGCAAATACTCAAAACTATGCCGGGCAGATATTTGAGCGTGAGGAGGTACTTTTTGATCATAGAAATGTGATGATAAATAATTTGTAAATTAAAAACGGGCAACATTTAATTGCTTTAAGAATAATCTTTTTTAAATGATACGGACATTGATGGATTGAAGACTTTCCTACATCAATTCAACCGGAAGAAAAGCTGTATTGTAAGTATACCACCTCCCCCCCTAACGTTTAGGTTTTTGCAAAAAAAACTGTGGATAACTAAGTAAATCTTTTTAATAAAAATCCTACGGCAGTGCCCGCAAAAATCGCCAAGCCGCCCAAGGTCAACATGCGCAAACTGCTTTTGCGCGCATTGGCTCCGAACTTGCGCGCGCTCACATAACCCAAAATAAATAATGCGATGAGTGAAGCTGAAATTGATGCGGGGAAAGCGCTGGACACCGGAAAAAATAAATAGGGTGAGAGCGGTACAAACCCGGCCAGGAAATATGAAACAAACATGATGAGTCCGCCCATCCTAGGGACGCGTACTCCGTCGGATTTACGCAATCCAAATTCTTCAATCGAAGTTTCGGTGAGCACACTGCCCACGCCCATGGACAGCGCTTCAACAAAAATGAGAATGGTGCCGGTGATGAAAATCGTGGTGCGATCCACTCCGACCGCGGCCACGCCCGAAATTAATCCGACCGTAGAGACTAAACTGTCCTCAACTCCAAAAATAAAATTGCGAACATACGTGGCTTTTTGAGATTTGTTGGACATATTTTTTCGCCGTCTGATTTAATATTATAACATGAATACCGGAATAAAATTTTTGAGCCGCCTATTGTTTGATTATTAACGCAGACTAAAGTCTGCGGCTACCAAATTTCAGACTGCGGGCTTCGGGCTACAGGTTACGGACGATCAATAGAAACTTATCCACATCTTGATGCACTTGCGCCACTATATCTTGTGGTATAATTCTCTCGCGACCACTACATCTAGTGAGCGCAGCCCTTCTAAAAATACCAATTATCATCACAAATGATGATTTTTTAAATCTTAAAACCAAAGATATGCCCGACATCACCACAACTCCCGCGGTCCTCATGGTCATCAAGCGCAATGGCGATCATGTTGAGTTTGATAAAGAACGCGTTTTCACGGCCATTCTCAAAGCCGCGGACGCTACCGGTGAATTTGGCGCAGCTGAAGCGCGCAAAATAGCCGAAACCACTTGCCGCTATATTCAAAAATCCGGCAATGAACATCGCGAGGTTACAGTCGAGCATATTCAAGACATCGTGGAATTTGCGCTCATGAGTTCCAATTATTACATCACGGCTCGGGCATTTATCGTGTATCGCGAAAAACGCGCGCAAGCTCGCGCGATTCAGGGCGTGGCCATTGAGGTGGACAAAACCATCGGCGAGTATCTCAATCAATCGGATTGGCGCGTGCAAGCCAATGCCAACCAAGGTTATTCGTTGGGCGGCATGATTTTAAATACGGCTGGGAAATTAGTGGCGAATTATTGGCTGAATTCAATTTATTCCAAAGCCGTCAAAAGCGCGCACATGGAAGGCGATTTTCACATTCATGATTTGGATATGTTCTCCGGATATTGCGCAGGCTGGAGTTTGCGCCAGTTGTTGGAAGAGGGTTTTAATGGCGTGCCGGGCAAAGTTGAATCCTCTCCCCCCAAACACTTGGAGACCGCAGTGGCGCAAATGGTAAACTTTTTGGGCACTTTGCAAAACGAATGGGCCGGCGCGCAAGCCTTTTCATCGTTCGACACTTATCTCGCGCCATTCCTTAAAAAGGATAATTTGGATTATGCACAAGTCAAACAAGGCGTTCAGCAATTTGTTTTCAACTTAAATGTGCCGTCGCGCTGGGGCACGCAAACACCCTTCACCAATATCACGCTGGATTGGGTTTGTCCGGAAGATATGCGAGACCGGCATCCAATTATCGGCGGAGTGACTCAACCGTTTACTTATGGCGAATGCCAAAAAGAAATGGATGTGCTGAACCGCGCGTTCATCGATGTGATGTCATCCGGCGATGCCAAGGGCAGAATTTTCACTTTCCCCATTCCCACCTACAACATCACCAAGGATTTTGATTGGGAAAACGAAAATGCGCAGGCGCTATTTGAGATGACAGCCAAATACGGCATACCGTACTTCCAAAACTTCATTAATTCCGCGCTTAATCCGAGCGACGTGCGCAGTATGTGTTGCCGTTTGCAAATTGATTTGCGCCAATTAAGAGTCAGGGGTGGCGGATTATTTGGATCAGCCGAGATGACCGGCAGTGTGGGCGTGGTCACCATCAACTTGCCGCGCATCGGTTATCTGTCCAAATCCAAGCGCGAATTTTTTGAGCGGCTGGAACGGCTCATGAATCTGGCTAAAGAATCTCTGGAATTAAAACGCAAAGTTGTAACCGATAATATTGAACGCGGCCTCCTGCCTTTCACCAAACGCTTTTTACACGATCTGCATAATCACTTTGCCACCATCGGACTGAATGGCATGAACGAGGCGTGTTTGAACTTCATGCAAAAAGATATCACCACGCCCGAGGGCAAAGCCTTTGCCATGGAAGTGTTGGAATTCATGAAGAATAAGCTGGCTGATTTTCAAGAAGAAACCGGCAACTTTTACAATTTGGAAGCCACGCCGGCTGAAGGCACAACCTATCGTTTTGCCAAAGAGGATCAAGTGCGCTTACCCGGTATCATCCAAAGCGGTAAACCCGAATCGCCTTATTACACCAATTCCACTCACCTACCTGTTAATTATACGCAACATCCGCTGGAGGCCCTGGATCACCAAAATGAGTTGCAAGCCAAATACACGGGCGGCACCGTATTGCACTTGTTCTTGGGCGAGCGCATTAAAGATTGGAAGGCGTGCCGCAGTTTCGTCAAAAAAGTGGCGGAAAATTATACTCTCCCCTACTTCACCATCACGCCCACCTTCAGCATTTGTCCCACGCACGGATATTTGGATGGCGAAGTGCCCAAGTGTCCGACCTGCAATATAGCCTGCGAAGTTTGGTCGCGCATTGTGGGTTACTTCCGACCCGTGGATCAATGGAATAAGGGAAAGAAAAATGAGTATCGCGATCGCACCCCATACACTTTGCACAGCGTATTTCCCAAAGACGCCTCCGCGCCAACACCGACCCCGACCGGCTTTGCCGACAGACCAGCTGAACCCATAGCCGTAGCTTCACCGTTGCCTCTATGAAAATCGCCGGACTACAACCCTTGAGCTTGATTGATTACCCTGAAAAAAATAGCACGGTTGTTTTTACTCAAGGTTGTCCCTTTCGCTGCGCGTTTTGCCACAATCCAGAACTTATTCCCGTGGATTCAAACGCGCCCGGCATGAGTGAGAATGATGTTTTGGAACACTTGAAAAAATATAAGCGCATGTTGGACGGTGTGTGCATTACGGGCGGCGAACCCACGATTCAGCCGGATTTGGAAGAGTTCATCCGAAAAATTAAAGCCCTGGGCTTGGCTGTTAAACTGGATACCAATGGCGTGCATCCGGAAAAGGTTCAACGCTTGTTAGATCAAAAATTGATTGATTATTTGGCCATGGATTTAAAACACACTTGGGAAAAATATGATCAGGTGGTGCGCATAGCCAACCCGGCCGTGATTCAAAATTGCCGCCAAACCTTTGAGCTGATTCAAAATTCGGGCGTGGAGCATGAATTTCGCACCACCATCTTCCCGGGCGTACATACGGAAAAAGATTTTGAAATTATGGCGAGCTATCTCAAGCCCGGAGAAAAATATTTCATTCAAGCCACGCAATTCATTAAAACATTGGAACCGAATTTGCCGCACGATTTTGGTTTTGCTTTGCCCGAGTTGATCGCTAAATTGCAATCGCTCTACCCGCAACTTATAATTGATGAACGTTAATTTCTTAATTTAATTTTTTATGAACGGTTTTAGCGTAAAACTCGAACAAGAAACTTTGGCGAACGATAATTTCCGCCGCGTCTTGTTCACAGCGCCGCACAGCCAATTAGTGCTCATGTCGCTTTTGCCCAAAGAGGAAATCGGCATGGAGACTCATGTGGAACACGACCAATTTATTAAAATCGAGGCGGGCAACGGCCAAGCCATCATCGGCGGTCAAGAATTTGTTTTGGAGCCGGGCAGCGCTGTGGTGATTCCAGCCGGATCAGAACACAACATCATCAACACTTCGCCGACTGAAAAGATGAAGCTCTACACGGTTTATACTCCGCCCGAACATGCGGATGGCACAGTCCAGGCCGCGCGCCCTAAATCTGAATAGATAAAAATATGGCCTTTGAATCACCCAGACCTGACAGCCGGCCATGCACTCCGCTTAGTTATTTTCCTCCGTCCAATCCCGGAGGCAGCGGTTTGCAACCGCCGGTTCCGCGCATCAGTCGAACCGAAAATTTATCGCGCCCGGCGAAAAATTCTCCGAGTTCATACAAATGGATTGTCGCTGTCTTGGCCGTGGTGATTTTAATTTTAATTTTTCTGCCCTCTAAAACCACACCGGACAAAACATCCGCTGACATATCAACCGTATCAGCCTCCCCGACTGCGCCCGGCGCAACTGAAATCGTAAACGCGAATTTTGATTTTATTCGGCCGGAAGATTGGACTCTCACTCAACGCGCCGTGGGATCAATCAGCCGGCTGGCCGTGGGACAAACTTTGGAACTCGGCGTAGTAGCTGATCCGCTGAATGACAAAATCGTATATTTCGCCACCTCGCTCATCAGCCCGAATAAAAAAGAAAATTTGATTAGTTTTTACAACTACAACACTTCGGATTTCACTTGGCACAGATTATTCAGACAGTCCTACGGTCCGGGCGATGTGGAACAACTGCCTAAAGATGCGGTGCCGGTTTTTAGAGTTGCGGGTTGGGAGAATGGACGATTGATCTTTTCCGTTCACGCGCAAAATGAAAATATTCCGCCGTGTTTTGAACCACTGTTGCCGCCAGCAGTTTTGCTAAGCATGGAAATTGTTCAGCCTTACCAAAAATTTGAAACCTTTACGCCCAGCCTGAACTTGATTGAAACTCTGACCGCGCGCCGGATTAAATGCGAACAATCAGCGCCCTAGCAAAGCAAAAAGCATTTGCACGCTTGGCGTTTGATCCAAACCCAGGGATTTAATAGCCAGTTGAGCAGCTGCCGCGCGCGCATCAATCAAGGCTTGCACCTGATCAGGAATACCCGCGTCCACGGCCAACCTGGAAAGTTCCGCAACTTTCTTCGGCAGCAATAGTTGATC
>JAGVIJ010000075.1 GCA_020056125.1 bacterium
ATGATGAAAGGAACCGTACCTTTCAGTATCAAGGCATTCTTGACCCTGACCCTCATCGGCCTATCGGTTCTGATGTTCGCGGGCTACACCGAACTGACCATCGGTCTGGCTCTAGGCTTGCTCGCGGTCATCGAGGTACTGGAGGATAACCTATCCAGATCCCCGAGCAGACAAGCTGCGCTTAGGATGGCAAATCGGATCATCAGCCACAAGCGTTGATCCACAACCAACAACCCCTTCAACTGGAGGTAAAGAAATGTTCAAACCGAAAGTTGCTGGGGACAACCCCGGCGCAACAGTCATCCGCGTGCCAACGGAACGCTGGACACGCAAATCTTCCGTGGTGGAAGAACCGCCCCAGGAGGAACTCCTCCAATCCGAGTTCTATGTGATCGCACGATCGCACAGCCCCGGGCTGGAACTCGCGGCTCTGGAGTGTGTCTCGCCCGAGTGCGACGACAAACTGCTGGAGCAGGCGCGTAACCGAGGCTGGATAGTGCTCTGCTGGGCAGCGGCCGACAAACCTCTGCTCCGCGTCACTGGTCCGCTAGAGGACGCGAAAGTCTTCAAGAAATTGGTGGCGCAACAAGCCCCGATTCTCGATGATCCATTTCATGACAAGCTGGCACAAAAGAGAATCCTGCAAGCTTTCGTGGATCTGGATCGCGACCCCCTGGACTGATCTCCGTTCCTCTCTCCGCCACCCCCATCACCGACCCCTTGGTCGGTGTTATTTTTTATACAACCAATCTTGACGCACTTTAAATTTTACTTTATTGTAAATAAACTTTTGCACGTTTGAAGCCGCGGAGATGGTACGTTCTCTGGATATCGGGATTCGTGGAGCTGACTCTTTTACGCTCTGCGCAAATAAGTTGGCATCTCTCCTCCCATGAGACTCGACGTCCTATCTTTACGTGACTTAATCCCTGCGGCTCCAAGCGCGCGAAAAATAAAAAGCCCACCCGGGCTTTTTATTTTTAGTCGTCCTACGCCTGCCCACCGAAGCCTTGGCGTAGGCGGGCTCTATTCACTCGCCCGCTGATAATCCACGCGGATGATTTTACTGACCGGCGAGCCATAACGACGCTTGGCATCAATGATCAAGGTGGTTAAGCCGCGCGGCAAATCAAATTTCAAACTGAAATTTCCTTCTTTATCCACCACTGCGGTGCGGCCATTCACCGTGACCAGCGCATTGGGCGCAGTTTCGCCGCGCACCTCTACTTGCGGTATATTCAACCGCGCCCCATCCTCCGGATTCAAAATCAATAAAGGCGGCGGCTCCTGCAAAAGATAGGCCTGCCAAAAAAGATATCCGGCAGCCAAAAACGCCAGACCTACAAAACCCAAAACTGCTGCAAAGCGCGAGGCCACAAACAAATCTTTTTTTCCAACCGTGGGATGCACGTTTAAATAACTCGGATTGAACACCTGCCGCCGAGTTAATAATTTTTGATATTTTTTTAAAAAAAACTCAGGCCGGCTCTCCAGTGCCAAAGCCAAAATGCGCACATGCCGCTCCGCATAAACCGGATCTTTCAAATCTTCCAACCGCTCCTCCTCCAACGCTTGAATCACGGAAACGTGGATGTTGGTCAGCGCAGCCAATTGCTCGCACGTCAAACCGCGCAGCTCGCGCAACTCCTTTAAGTCCATGCCAAACGACCCTTCGTGGCCAAGTTGTTTTTGAATAAAAGACATGGCAGTCTACTCCGTTTCTTCTATCGCCTGAGGCTCCCCTTCTTCATCCGGAAGTTCCACGGGACTAAAATTATTGGAATACGGGATGGAGTCCATCTGGTTGGTGAATTCGGCCTTCAAAACCTCGCGCGGTTTGGCGCCATCCGCCGGACCGATAAAACCCTCCTGCTCCAAAATATCCAAGAGCCGTGCGGCGCGCGCATAACCGACTTTCAACCGGCGCTGCAACAAAGACGCCGACCCTTTACCCGCGCGCAAAATTTCTTCCTTAGCCTGCGGTATCAAAGGATCGCTGTCAACATCTTCATACGAACCGCCACCACCGCCCACCAAAGTTACGCCGGCCGTTGAACGCTCCAAGACCGACTCATCATATTCCGCTGGTTCATATTTGGATTTCAAAAATTCCACCACGCGTTTAATTTCGTCATCCGAAACAAAAGCGCCTTGCAAACGCCGCGGGCTCGACATATCAGATGATGAGAACAGCATGTCGCCGCGACCCAATAATTTTTCTGCGCCCACATGATCCAAAATGGTGCGCGAATCCGCGCTCGAAGCCACGGCAAAAGCCAAACGCGCCGGGATATTCGCTTTAATCAAACCCGTAATCACATCCACGGACGGCCGCTGTGTGGCCAACACCAAGTGGATGCCCACGGCGCGCGACATCTGCGCCAAGCGCACCACCGCACCTTCGACTTCAGCCATAGCTGACATCATCAAATCCGCCAACTCATCCACCACAATTACAATGTACGGTAATTTTTCTTCAGCCTGCTGATTATAGCTGGCTAAATCGCGCGCTTTAAAACTGGACAAGATATCAAACCGATGATCCATTTCGCGCAACGCCCACTTGAGCGCATTGATGGTTTTATCCACCTCGGTGATCACCGGCGTAATCAAATGCGGAATGCCGTTATAGATGGGCAGCTCCACGCGCTTGGGATCCACTAAAATAAATTTCACATCATCTGGTCCGTTGGAGAATAAAAACGACATGAGCAGGGTGTTTAAACACACGGATTTACCCGAGCCCGTAGCGCCGGCCACCAACATATGAGGCATGCGCGCCAAATCAGTCACCCATGGCTTGCCCGCCACATCTCGACCCAATACAAAATGTAAATTATTGGGACGCTCGCGCCACTCGCGCGCTTCCAAAATTTCGCGCACGCCCACCGTGGCCACGGATTGGTTGGGCACTTCCACACCCACCAACGATTTACCCGGGATGGGCGCTTCGATACGAATGGGATGAGCGGCCAGAGCCAAAGCCAAATCGTTGTGCAGGGCTGTGATTTTGGAAAGCTTCACGCCTTCAGATGGTTTGAGTGTAAATTGCGTAACCGTGGGTCCGACCGCCACATCACCCATCTCCACCGGAATACCAAAATTTTCCAAGGTGCGCTGAATCACTGTCTGGTTATGTTCGATATCACCCGAAGTCGGACGCTGATCGCGCCGGCTTAAAAGTTCAATGGGTATTTCCACACGCGAACGACGACGTACGCGCCGTTTAGCCGGCGCCGCCGCCGGAGCTGCTTCTGCCTCCGGAACAACCGCTTCGGTTTGTTCAGCCTCAAAAAATTCCATATCTTCCTCTCCATCCGCTCGCGCGCTTTCAGCTGAAAAAGCCTCGCGCACCGCCTGCTCACGCCGCTCATTAGCCAGCGCCGCCAACCAATGAACCGGCCACAACAAACCCTGGCCGATTTTTTTAAACACCCAGCCCACTCCCCCTAAAACTGACATCAACCGTCTAAGCGAAGTGTTAAAAATTAACAGTAATGAAGTTAAAAACAAAGCGGCGAAAACCGCGCCCGCACCAAACAAACCCATGAGATCAGTCAGCGGACCGGTTAACAACATACCCAACTTTCCACCGGATCGCGCCAAGGCATCCAACCCCGGAACATTATTGCCAAAGGTCAACAAATGAATAAACGGATTCAACGCCAAAAAAAATAAAAGGAATCCCAAATAATTCGTGAGCCGCAGAGGTAAACGTTCGGGCGACAACAAATGATATCCGATGGCGATTAAGAAAAATGGCAAGACGATCTTATCCCACCCCAAAACATGCGAGGAAATTTGATCCAGCCAAACGCCAAAACTGCCGGCTAAATCAAACAGCGATAACAAAAGCAACACGGCCATGGCCAAAATCAGAATGGTAAAAATGCCGTGCCGGGTTTCCGACTTGAGCGATAAATCAAACTTGAAACGCCGGCTATTACGATGTCTCATGATGCCTAGAGCTTAGCACGAAAAGGCATGAGGTTTCTAGAGCTGATAATCAATAATCTTGATTCCTCTGAATAGCGGGATCTCTGAACTTCATTGCAGGAGCGGTTCCATGGCTAAAATCTTTTTTGCCGCCTGGGCAGACAACGAACCTTTCTTTACCAATTCATCGACCAACGTGGATAATTTACGATTACTTTTCCGCGCCAAAGCCACCAAATCGCCTCTCAAATCCGCGAGCTTTTCATCCAAATAATCCTTAGTAACCATTACGGCGCTGATTTTGGTAACTTCTGAATCCAAATGACCTAACCTTTGGTCAACACCCTCAAAACGTTCATCAACTCGCGTGGAAAAATCCGACATCACATCCAACACGTCCTCGAACTTTTCATCGATGCCCTCAAATTTCTTGTCTATGCCTTCGAACTTTTCATCCATACCACCGAATCTCTTTTCCATGTCTCCGAACCCCTTTTCCATACGCGTGGAAAGATGGGTGATGGCTTGTGACATGTCTTTGATTGGAGTTGTATTTTTCATATCTAAATCGTTCAAACTAATAATAGCATTTGAAACTAAATTCTACATCTTCCGCCTTCTAGTATGCCTCGGGCGACGGGAGTTCTTCTTCAGCCGGCGGCAAATGCGGCATGGGGGTATTGGCCACCTCGCGTTCGCGCCACTCTTCAATGGCCTGCTGGCGAATTTCGCGCATGAGCTCCGGCCGTTCGCGCAAAGTCATTTTAGCCTTTTCCCGTCCCACGCCTAATTTTTCCTCGCCAAAGCTATACGCATTGCCGGATTTTTTTACCACCCCGAATTCAGACCCCAAATCCAACAAATCACCGGAGAGTGAAATACCCTCGTTGTACATGATGTCAAATTCACAGGTGCGAAACGGCGGCGCCACTTTATTTTTCACCACTTTGGCTTTGACGCGGTTGCCGATCACGCGATCACCCAATTTAATCTGCGCACTGCGCCGCACTTCCACGCGCACCGAGGAATAAAATTTCAAAGCCAACCCGCCGGTCGTGGTTTCAGGATTGCCAAACACCACTCCAATCTTCTGCCGAATCTGGTTGATGAAAATCACACAGGCCTTGGACTTTGAAATGATGGCTGTGAGCTTGCGCAGAGCCTGGCTCATGAGTCGCGCCTGTAATCCCATGTGTGAATCACCCATATCCCCTTCCAATTCAGCCTTGGGCGTAAGCGCTGCCACTGAATCCACCACAATCACATCCACTGCATTGGAACGCACCAGCGTCTCCACGATATCCAACGCTTGCTCGCCATTATCCGGCTGGGAAATTAAAAGTTGATCGATGTTCACGCCGATCTTGCGCGCATACTCCGGATCCAACGCGTGTTCTGCGTCCACGAACGCCGCAATACCACCCACCTTTTGAATTTCCGCCACGATATGTTGAGCCAATGTGGTTTTGCCCGAGGCCTCCGGACCATAAATCTCCACCACTCTTCCGCGCGGCACACCTAGCACGCCCAACGCCAAGTCCAAAGACAGACAACCTGTGGGGATCACATCGATCTCCATCTTCTTGGCTTCGCCCAAGCGCATAATTGAGCCGTCGCCAAAGCGCTGTTTAATTTGATCAATGGCTTCTTGTGCGGCCTTTTGCCGCTCACTGCGTTCATCGGTAATTTGTTTGGACATAATTATTAGCTTCTTAGCTTGTTAGATTTATTAAATTATTATTCGAAATTCGACATTCGACATTCGCCGAAACCTTAGCACATAAGAAAGAGGTTGCGAAAGAAAAAACGCTCCTTTTAGTCAAGGAGCGTCACGTAGAGGCGTGCAGCTGCACGCCATGCTCATGGGATCAAGGCCACGAATCCATTCATGTAGAACGAACCCGAGCCATTGCTCACCAAGACGTAAGGAATGTCGCCCTGGGGTCCGGTCAGGGTGACCTGGCCGATGGTCTTACCCTTGCCGCCCTTGGGATCGAACGACATATCGCCCCACCAACTCCCATCCGGCAGGCTCACTTGGAACAGAAAGCCTTTGGTCCCGCTGGGCATGTCGAGCAGGCACTCGAGTTGTCCGTCGCCCGGCGCCAAATCAGGACACAGGGCAAAGGTAGACGGCACCCAATCGTAGAACACCAAGCCGGGTGGATCCCACATGGCCTGGAACTGATTCTTGCCGGGCAAGGTTGCGCCCTGATACTGGAACAGGACTTTGCCTTGAGGCACGCCGGATGGAGAACCACTGCTCGAACTCGACGAACCGGACGACGAAGAGCTGGAAGAGCTCGACGACGAACCGGACGACGAGCTGCTGGAAGCGGAAGAACTGCTCCCGCTGGAATTCCCAGCGCCGGCGCCTCCGGCTCCACCAGACCCCATCATGCCTCCGGCACCGCCATCGCCCATGCCGCCGCCCATCTCGTTCGGCGGACAAGCGTCCAAGCAAGCTGACGGATGAGCGCACAGCCCCACGATGTCACTCGTGATCGTTGCGCCGCGTTTGCCGGCCACTTGGTCGATGGTGTCTTTGGGTAGAGTGACGATCCACTCCGGCTGGTAACCCAGCGCCAAAAAAGTCGCCCAATCGGCAATGGGCAAGCGCTGTCCTTGTGACACCACGCTGACCTCGGTCGCGTTCTCGGCTTTGACCAAAGAACCGTCTCGCATGGTGCGATACCCCAGGTCCTTGGTCTGGCTGAGAAACTTGGTTTTCCCGGACGCCGGTATAGTCACCACATCCTCATCATTCCAGCCCCAGGAGATGAATGCTTCGTACGAGATGAAGGCTCGGCGCCAATGACCCGACCCCTGACCGGTAAACTCGTACACCGTGGGAGAGTCCGGGAACTTGGCCACCATCTTGGCACGCTGAGACAGATACGGCCCGGCCGGCGTGAGACACGTGAGTTCAGCATCCGTCGCCTCCACCGCACGAGCATCGAAATGCTCGGTCTGTACTTCGTCGGGATACATGAGTTGGCGCTTACCATCAGCCACCACCATCCAGTACGAGCCGCTCGTGGAGCGATGGAGCGCGGTTCCGGCCGGATGCCAGAACACGGCTTTCACGTTCGAGGTCAGCACGGCCAAGAAGAGCATGGGATCCGCGAACCACTTGCGCTGACTTGGTTTGGCGTCATAGCCGCGGAACCAATTCGCGTCAGTGGCCTTGGCCTCCGCAGCTGTCTGCAGACGCACACCCGAATGCAAATGCTCGGCGCCATCGCCATTGTGAGCATCGTCATTCACATAGCCGATGGTCATGTGCGGCATGACCATATCACCGACCTTGAACGGCAAGGTGTTCACCTTGTCGCCTCGTACCTGGCTCTTGCGCAGATGACCGTAGATGGTCAGGAACGAAGTGATGGTGACATTCTCGCCTTTGCCATTCAAGACTTCGATGGCATAGGGCAGTTGATGTTCGATCACCACTACCAGCTCACCGTAGCCCTTGGACGATTGGTACACGCGGATGATACCGCAAGCCACCGGATGGATGGCCGTGCCCTCCTCGAGTGCCATGTCATAGCCCAGATGGCTGCCGTCCGCATAGAACGTACGACTGGCGTACACGTTGAGCATATCGCCGGACTCGGTTGGGTAGCGAGCGTTCAACACCATGCACGGCATGGAGTTGCCGAGCGCGCTTTCTTCGGCTGCAACCAACGATTCGTCGGTCGCGCCGCTCGCACAACCTGCGAAGTATGCGACCAACCATACGAAGGTGCACACCGCCGCAATTCCGATCATGAGGCGCCTAAACATGGCAGCCTACTCCTTGGAACCTCTGCCCTTCGGCAGTCTAATTCCGTTTTCAAGGTGCCACTCCGATCAATCTCAGAGTGAGAAAGTAGTTCACGATTTCCGGTTAGACAACCAAGAAATCCGGAACGCCTTCCTGTTCTGGCTGATATGCATCCCAGCAAAAACAGGCGGGCGTTAAAATTTCGAATTTCGAAGTTCGAATTTCGAAGTTCGAAGTTTGGGCTACGGGTTTTCAAAAAATGAGATGGGCGTTTTCAAATTCCGTCAAATACTTACCGCGCAACTGCGAGAGTCGGTCGTCAAAAGTCAGTCAAAATTTTTAGCTAGACCAACTGCTGACGTCAGACCTCTGCGGCGACCGAACGGGACCTGGACGAAATTTTCATTTTTGGAGCGCCTGAAGCTGCCGCGGGATTAGCGGTTTAATTTTAAACCGGCTGAACGCGGCGATTCAGACTTCTGCGTCGCTCCGATCAGCGACACAGCTTGGTGTGACTCTAAACAAAATCGCTCAAGATGATTTTCCCCCAGCCTCGCATCGACGCGAGTCGAGGCGGGCCCAGCCTCGCAACGATACGAGACGCACTTCTTTTAATAATCCAGTCGTCGGAACCGGATCAGGGTGTTTGACGGAGCCGCTTCACTCCCCGCCCACTCCCAAAGCGCATAACCTTGAATCGAATTTTATGACTTCACTTTTCGCCCATCTCTATTTTTGTCGAGGTACAGGATGGCGAGCGCTCGCTCCGCTTGGCCTGACGGTGCAATCACAGTCGCGTCCTCACCTTCCAGAATAGAGAATAAAAAAACTATGTCAAAAAAAATTGTCAGCCCGCGCCAACAACCAAAAAAACTTTTTTATTTTTTTCAAAAAAATCTGATGGCTCATAAAAATATCCGTGTTAATCCTGGCTGACAAGCCTCTGAAATATTTATCAAATTCGCTGTCGCGTCGCTGAATGTGTTGATAAGTCTTTTTCTCCGCTTAATTTACGCCACAAATAAACAATCAGCGCATAAGTGGCGAGCAATGTGGATAAACTTGTGCCATAAATTCGCAAGTCCAACCACGGCATCCAACGCGCTGAACCGGCAATCATCTCCACCAGCCGCACCAACCCCAAAGTGGGTGCGCTCACGAATTGAAAGGCCGGCCAATTCCCCCACACGGCCGAGAGTAACCCAAAACCCATGATCCACGGGATGAGCGGCAAAGCAAAAACATTGGTCAACAACCCGGCTAAAGACATGCGATTAAATGCCCAGGCCAAATACGGCGCAGTCATCAAAGTCGCGGCCAAAGAGGAAGAGAAAATTTCGCGCACGCCTAAAATATTGGGCACGCGCCGTAACCAATTTTCAAACAGCGGCGACCAAGCCATGAGCCCCCACATGGCTAAGAATGACAAAGCGAATCCCGCATCAAACGCCAGTTGCCACGGGTTGATCAATAAAAGAATCACAGCCGCCACTAAGAGCAAACGAAAAGGTGAAACCAAACGCCCGACTTCGCGCGCCAGCAACACCAGCCAGCCCATAAACGCCGCGCGCATAACTGAAGCGCCAAAACCCACAAACCCCGTGAATAAAAAGATGGCGCCCGTGGTGGCGTAAAAAGCCTGGCGGCGCCGCAAGCCCAAACCGAGAAAAAAAGCTGAGACCATTTGCACGATCACCGTGACGTTGAAACCGGACACCGCCACGATGTGCAGTAAGCCGGAGGAAATAAATTGTTCACGCTGCTGTTTGGAAAAATTATGATCGCCATACAAAATGCCGGCCACCAAATTTGCCTCATCCGGCGGCAAGGCCGAGGCAATGCGCGCTGAAACAAATCCGCGCCAGGCTTCCAATTTTTTCCCAATAGCTGATTCAGGTTGGCTGTTGTTAAACACAAACGCTTTACCGTCTATCCAGCGCAATTGCGGAGCGGGTGCGATTTCGCAACGCCACAGGCCGATTAAAAAAGAAAATAAAATCACCGCAATCACCTTGGCACTCCGCGGCACTCGCCGCACAATCAGCGCCAAGCTGAAAACCGCAAACACCACGGGCCAAAACAAACGTAGGGGCGAGGTGCCCTCGCCCGCGTGTAATTGATAACCCAAAGAACCCACAGCCACTCCCCCAACAAAAGCCAGCATGGCCCAGCCAGCCACCCGTCCCACGCTCGCTGAAAAATTCCCAGCCATAATTTAATAGCTTCCATATCCCGCGCCCTGCGTCAATTGGGGATAACCCACGCACCATCCCGAAAGCATTCGGGAGGTGCGGGGTTGTTACTCCCAACAAAATTTCTTTCGTCTGACGACTCAGAAATTTTGGGCGAGTAACAAAAAAAGACGGCGCGTGTAAGCTCCGTCATTAATAAGCTAAGCTGAAAGTACGATGCGTTGCAGTTCCTCTACGATGCACTGCAACCGCTCGATTTCTGACACCGAAAGGTGAAGCTCTTGAGCTAAAAGCTCCAACCCTTTGACCTTGATCTGGCGCGCTCGCTCGCGCGTAAAGCCATTCTTGTCTCCCAAAGATTGGAGCGTAACCTCGCCTTGGCCATCCAGATTCAGGCTCGCGATGATGATATCCGCATCGCGCGGTATGCGATGGGCGCGGACAAACTCTTTGACGTCGGCAATTTTCTGCCGATACTTGGCCAACTGCCGCTTGGCATCGATCAGCGCCTCTACGTCATTCTGCGAGTCAGGCAGTAGATCAACGAACGCGATACCTTGACCTCTCAGGGTTCGTTCGTCCAATGACACTCGATGGTCGTTCAGCTGATGCCTAAGCTCCACTAACTTCTTGAGCTTGAGCTGTTTGGTGACTTTGGGCGGCTTGGATTTGACCAGCTTCAAGAGCTCTTTGTCGGTGGCTCGCCGATCATGTTTCTCCTGGAATTCTTTGTCGGCTTTGCCTACCAGTCGGAGGAGTGTGTATTGATGAGAGGGCACGCGCTGACCCGTGGCCAACCCTTGATCCAACACTGCGCGCTCGACCGCATGCTCCACCCAAAAGGGAGCGTAAGTGATGAGGCGTGCTTTTTTCTCCGGGAGAAATTTCTCCAGCGCTGTCCACACACCCAACAATCCCTCTTGCACCATATCCGTCATGTCCAATCCGCGGCCGCACTTGGTTCGAGCGATGCTAACCGCCAATCGAAGATAACTGTTTATGATGCGATCGCGCGCCTGCACATCTCCCTGTTTAAATTTTTTGAACAGGTTAAGAAATTCAGCGTCCGACAAAGAACTGCTGTCCTGGAAAGTGGCCAGGTAGTCTGCCAAATCTGAATCGCCGTATCCAGCCCACAAGCTTCGACTGATGTGTCTGAATCCGGCAAAATAGAATTGCATCCGCAGGGACGCAGCCGACTGAACTTGCTTCGCAGCCATAGCGTCCCTCCTGGTTGAAGATGGAAAATTGAAAGGTGCAAAGTGAATCCAAGAATGGCACTAATTTGAGTTCATGTCAAACATCAGAGGTCTAAAAAAAAAGACGGCGCATTTGAGCTCCGTCATTAAGTTAAGTTGAAAGTACGATGCACTCCAGCTCCTCCACGATACGCCGCAACGCCTTAGCCTCTGGTACCGAGACGTGGAACTCGTTGGCAATGCGCTGTAACGTTTGGAATTCAATCTGGCGGACACGCTCGCGCGTAAGGCCGTTCTTTTTTCCCAGAGCCCCCAGCACAATCTCACCTTGGCCATCCAAGTTCAGCCGCTCAATGACAATCTGCGCATCGCGTGGATTTCGAACCGAGCGGATGAACTCTTTGACCTCAACGATCATCTGCTGATACCGCGCCAACTGCCGCCGAGCCTCCACCAGCGCCTCGGTATTGCTCTGCGAATTGGGCAGTACATCCTGAAGCATGGTGCCTCGGCCTCCGCGCAACTGCCGATTCAAAGAAACCTTACACTCGTGCGCTTCGTGCCTAAGCTCTTGCAACTTGTTCAGCGACAACCGCTTGGTTGTTTTTTGCGGTTGAGCCTTGATTAGCTCCAAAAGTTCTCGGTCGTTGGCCCGGCGATCGTTTTGCGCCAGGAACTCTCTTTCGACTCGTCCCACTCGATTGATGAGTATGTGGCGATGCACGGGCACGCGCCGACCGGTCGTACAGCCCTGATCCAAAACAGCGCGCTCGATGGCTTGTTCAATCCAGTGCGGAGCATAGGTGATGAACCGAACTCCCCGCTTCGGATCGAACTTTTTTAGAGCCTTCTCCACGCCCAGCAAGCCCTCTTGCATCATGTCTTCCATATCCAATCCGCGGCCGCGTTTGGCATTGGCAAACCGCACCACGAATCGAACATAGCTGAACATGAGACGAGCTTTGGCCTGTTGATCTCCGCACTTGAACTGTTGGAACAACAGCGCGAACTCTTCATCGGACAACTGCGGGTAGGCGGAGAAGGTAGCTAGGTATTCATTCAAACCCTGATGATAAAACCCGTGCGCTGATCCGGCACAGATGGTTTGAATCATCAAAGCATAAGACGAAACTTGCGGCTGCGCCCGGGGAGACGCAGTTGACTTAGCTTTTTTCTTAGCCATGGCGTCCCTCCTTGGGTTTGAGTTTTGAAATCCAATTGACAAGGTGCAAAGTGAATCCAAGAATGGCATTAATTTGCGCCCATGTCAAACAACCGAGGGTCAGATTTTAAAAAGACTAACGGCATTGACAAAATCAACTGACTCGCCTAAATTAGCAACAGTCCCTTGTCATCGGAGGCACCACATGGAACAACAGTCCGACCAAGAAAATCACGACACAACTTTTTACGGTTACGATGGCGTGGGTATCGTTCCGCTGGATCCGGAACCAGCCGAACCCATGAGCCTGAAGCGCCTGATTTTCAAAGACTGGTTTGAGTTGGCCGCGATGCTCGCCATCTGCGCAGCCATCTATCTTCCCATCTGGCTCCTGGGAGCCACACACGGAGACCAGCTGCCGATCCTGCGCGAGCTTTGCTGGCTACTCAAGTTCTTGATCATCTTCCCGGCCGCCTATGCCGTGGGCGTGAGCCTTCGGTGCGTGGCTCAGACCCTGTTCCGGTTGGGCGCTAGGCTCTATCGATTGGTCGCGCATCTTTTCCACGGCTGACAAAAAGCGTTAGATGCCACCACCAATACGATCGGTTGCTCTCACTAAGCCGCTCTCCTGTAAGAGCGGCATTTTTTTATTCATACCTCAACGCTTCGATGGGGTGCAACCGAGCGGCGTGGCGCGCCGGGAAAAAGCCGAACCCGATGCCGATGGCCGCGGAAACTGAAAATCCCAAAAGCATGGCGCTCCACGGAATTTCAAATCCCCAACCCGCTTGATAGAGCGCGAGAATTTTAGAACTCAACCAGGCCAATCCCAATCCGCACAGCACGCCGATCAAACCCGCTAACAAAGTCAAAGTCACGGCCTCGGCCAAAAATTGCAACAGCACATCATTGGGCCGCGCACCCACGGCTTTGCGCAAACCGATTTCGCGCGTGCGCTCGGTCACCGTGACATACATAATATTCATGATGCCCACGCCGCCCACCAAGAGCGAGATGGCCGCGATGGAAGTGAGTAAAATTTCCAAAATAGAACTGATGATGCCGGCGCGGCGCGCAGTATCCTCTTGCGTGGTCACGCCAAAATCATCTTTGACCAACTCCCCGGCCGGATTATCCAACTTATGCGTCTCGCGCAGAATCACGCGAATGCGTTCTGCCGCTTCGTTAATGGGCGTGGCGCCGACTTTCACCGCCAGATATTGCAAACGATCCGAACCCAATTGATCCAAAAGCGTGGTCACCGGCGTAAAAATCACCCGATCCATGTTGGTGAAAAATTTAGTGCCCGCGGGATTCAATACGCCGATCACGCGATAATATTTTTTTTGAATCTTCACGCGCTGGCCGATGGGGTTTTCATTACCAAACAAATCCTGCGCCAAATCATGCCCCAAAACCGCCACTGCGGTTTTACCATCCACATCATCTTCAGTCAGCAATGTGCCTTGCTCGGCACTCAACGCAAAAATATTAAATTCCGCGGCTGTCACTCCGGCAATCAGCGTGCGCAAACGATCCGTGGAAGTTTCAGCCAACAACTCCATATAATATTCTGCACTGATTCCCACGATCCATGACTGTTGTTTGAGCCGACGATAATCGCGCATGGTCAAAGTCTTTTTGGCCATCAAGAGCGCTTGCGGCGATCCGGCCTGTTTTTCATCTCCCGGCCCATTGCGCACAAACACCACATCCGAACCAAACGATGCCACTTGCGATAAAATAAATTGTTCAGCGCCGCGGCCGATAGCCAACATCAAAACCACCGATGCCACTCCGATGATGATCCCAAGCATAGTCAAAACCGAGCGGCCTTTATTGCGGCGCAAACTATCAAAACTTAAATTTAAAGTGTCTCTCAAAAGCATATTATTCTGCGCGCATGGCTTCAATCGGTTGCAGACGGGCGGCACGGCGTGCCGGTAAATAACCAAAAATTAAACCAATCAAGGTTGAAACCGTGGCGCCCACCAATGCGCCGCGCCAAGAAATCATAAATTCCCAACCCGGCAAATAACCGTTGATGATATTAATGGCCAGCCAAGCCAGCGCCGAACCCAAAATTATTCCTACACTGCCGCCGCCCAGCGTGAGCACCACGGCCTCGGCTAAAAACTGCGCCAGCACATCGCGCCGCCGCGCGCCCACGGCTTTGCGCAAACCGATTTCTGAAATACGCTCGGTCACGCTCACAAACATAATGTTCATAATGCCGATGCCGCCCACCACAAGCGAGATGGCCGCGATGGCAATGAGCAAAATCCGCAACGCGCCCGTAATTTGGTCGATAGTCTTGACCGCCTCAGCTTGCGTCATGATAAAATAATCATCTTTAGCCGGATCATTTTCCGGATTATCAATGTCATGCAAGTCACGCAATAATTCTTCCAAACGCCGCTGAGCCTGATCCAGAGGCAACGCGGTTTTCACCATGAAATAATCAAAATATTTATTGCGCGTTAAATCGGTAAAAGCCGACGCCGGCAAAAATACCAGCTCATCTATGTTCATCATGAATTGCGAACCGATTTTGTCCAACACGCCAATGACCCGAAACGGCGAGTCGCCGACTTTTACGATCTTCCCCACGGCGCGCTCTTGCCCAAAAATATCTTCGGCGATTTCCGATCCCAGTACAGCCACGCGCGCATGGCCGTCCAGTTCAGCCATGGAAAAAAATACACCGTCAGCCAAACCATAATCATTAACCACCACCTCATCCGGCAAAGCCCCGATGATCGAGATGTTGCGCGTGACGCCGCGCGCTGAAATCTGGTTGCCTTCAAACGCCTGACCCGAGACAGCCTCGGCCCAAGGCTCTTTCATGATCCGGCGCGCATCATCCAAGGTGAGCGACCACTCAACAAAGGGCGATGAATTTTCCATCTGCGTGCGCGGACCAGTGTGCACAATAACTTTATCGCTGCCGAATGAAGAAATCTCCGAAAGAATAAATT
>JAGVIJ010000098.1 GCA_020056125.1 bacterium
ATCGTACATTCCGCACATCTCGAAAAGTTTTCTCTTAATTATAGCCAATTTTCAGTCGCCCGCGCGGGCGTAGTTCGCCACGTTTACCCCCATCAAAGCGAGTATTTTCTTCTGTAGCGGCGTAAAATCCGGCGGAAAGTTTTCGTTCACGACGCCTGGTTTCCGTATTGTGTGATACTGGATGCCGTCAAACAATTCCAAAACACGGTCCGCCGTGGGAAAGCGGCATTCTCGCTGCTCCGGGTAAAGAGGAAGGGCGTGGATATGCTGTCTCTTCATATTTCGCCGGAGTTCCCGCTCAATGAGCGCATCCACCAACAAGGCAAGGAAAAAGACGCACAATAGCGCTTCAATGCGCGGCGCTGTTTTTAAATACTGCGGCGCCACAGCATGCACACTTTTGAGCTGTTCATGCCTTTTCTCAACACGGGGCTGCCTTTTGTAAATCCGTAAAGCGCGGCGTATTGACACAGAAGAATCGCAGTTCGTAATTAACGGGAAAATACCGTCCGTATTGGCGTCATAGGTGATGACGTCCGTGCGCTGTGACCATTGAAGGTCGAAGCGCCGGCGTACCCGCCGCTTGTATGTGGTTTTGGGTCCCGGCCGTCCCGGTTGGCTCTGGCGGTAACTCGGCGACATCTCCTCAATGACCTCAACGTTAATCCATGCGCGGGTCCCCGTTTTAGTCAGAATGCCTTCAATCTCCTTGTCCACCTTACCCCTCTTGCGCAGGCGCGTTTGTTTGGAGCGCAACCGGTCCTGCAGCTCCCCAAGCTCACGCCGGCCCCGGTCAAGCTTATCCTCGCGCTCCATTCTGTCCAGCCGCTGTTTTTCAGAGCTGTGAAACCAGAGGATTCGGAACCCTTCTGCGGAGCAATGCGGCAACTCATAGCCCCGGTAGATGTTGTCGGGTTTAGCCTTGCCGCGCGTGTTGGGTCTGGTCCATATATTTTTCCAGGGCACCGCGTGGTTTTGAATCCAGTCCTTAAACCATTTGTCTTCGCTTCGCGTCCCCGGCAACACCGTCACAAATTTCCCGCCCTGCGAAGCAATGTGACGCATATTGGTTTCCGTGCAGAGCTTCGCGTCGGCCACATAGAGGAAATCCGGGTGCCCCACCAGTTCCCGCAGGAGGTCCCACGTCCGGCGGTGGGTCTGATCATCGGTGACATTGCCATCGTGGACCTGGTAGTGAACGGGAATGGCGCCATCATTGGTGATGGTGAGCTCATAAAGGAGTTGTTTAAGATCAGGCCGGCGCGCCTTGGAATGTCCGTAGGTGACTTTCAATGTCGGCTTGCCCCTCACCATGCGCCCATCAGCCATGCCGTACTTCCCTGAAAATGAAACGGTCGTGCTGTCGTTGTGAAGCTGGTTGAGCCGCACCTTAAAAGCTCTGACCGCCGCCGCCACTACGGATACTATCAGCGCCGGCCGATTCACATCAAAGAGGCGGTCCAGGCAGCGCCCTACCCGGTCGTCGTTGAGCAGGTCCATATGCCTGCTCTCAAGTCCCAAAGCGGATGGGTCAAAAGGTGCGGCCCACTCCCCAATGGCATAGAGTGGCTTGCGGGACACCATCAGATTCCTTAAAAGCAGGGTGATCCCGCGGCCTGGCGGCAGCTTGATACGCTTATCATCCGCCGGCATATAGCCATCCAGTATTTTCTCAAGCTTCATCCGCTCCATGAAATGGTTAACAATGGGCATGGCCCCTACGGTCTTTGACCGCAAAGTGTACCCGCCGGCTTCTCTTATGCGCATAGACACTTGACAAACCTCATTATCTAACAGTATAATATCTGTAAGACAATGTCAAGTCCACAATCGTCTTTACAGCAAAAGAGGCTGCGCCGCCTGGAAAAACTCTACGGCAGGCTCAAGCAATCATTGGTTGGAATCGGCTTTATCTTCCCGGGAAGCATCGTCAGGCGCTTTATGCCGTGCGGCAAGCCGTCCTGCCATTGCGCCACCGATGTAAATAAACGACATGGTCCTTATTATGAGTGGACCCGGAAGTTAAAGGGAAAGACTGTGACAGTGAGATTAACGGCCGAGCAGGCACGGCGTTATGAAGATTGGATCCGAAACCGCCGCAAACTCAAAAAAATCCTTATGCGTATGCAGGCGGTTTCCATCCAGGCCGCACAGAATCAAGCCACGACGATGTTACGGCACTGAAATTGGGTATAATTAAGAGAAAACTTTTCGAGATGTGCGGAATGTACG
>JAGVIJ010000035.1 GCA_020056125.1 bacterium
CCCCTCACCCGGCTCGATCTCGCCTTGCTCCATCATGTCTTTAATCATCTGACGCATCTTCTCCTCGTCAAAAGATTTGTCCACCAATTTTTCATACTCCGGCCAAATCGCATTATAAACGATTCCATACATCAATTGCGCCTTGTCTTTGACATCCTCATCAGTCGGGTCTTTTTCAGGCAAAGATTGATAGGCCATTTCCGCGAACTTGATGGTTTTATCCAAAGCCGCCCTGACATCTTCAGACAAATCTTTTGAAAACTTACCTGTATGCCAATAACGGATTACTTCTAGACCGAACTTGATATGCTTGGGCGTGTAACCCAATTTTTCTTTAGCCTTTTCATCCACCCGCTCCTCGGTGGGCAGATCCTCGGCGTAAACTCGTTCCAACCACTCTTGTGCGCCGTCGTATTTATGACCCACCCAATTATTCACGCGCGGATCTTCTACCGCGTTCATGAGAAACGAAAAGCCCATCTCCTGCCAAATATCTTTGGGAATAAAATCCGTGCGCGAAATCCTGCGGTGTGCGCCTTCGTGCGCGATCACGCCAAAACAGTAATCCAGACCTTTTTCACGAACGTCCTCCGGGTCAACCTCGATTTTATTGACCGGCTTAAAAAAATACCGCCAGCCGCGCTTGCGTCCCACGTCCACGCCCATATCAAAATCCTCGCCAATTGCGCGACCCATGGATTTCAGCCGCTCCAATCTTTCTTTGTATTCCCCTTCGGTTATTCCAAGCTTGCCCTTATCTTCAGAAAGCGAAACAGACGTCTCGAACTGCGGATGCATTTCTTTAGACATAAAATTGACTTTGATTATCCGTAATTTTGTGCAAAATCATTTGTTTAAGTTTAAACGCTTTGCACATCTTTAGCAAGCCGAGATAAGAAGGCACTGGCCGACTAAGCCGGGTGTCAAATTTAATATTTTTTAAAATCCTCCGCCGGGTTTTTGTTCGCGGCAATATAGCACAGGGCAAAATCACATAGCCTAAAAAATCCATACCCCAATCGAATTTTCGCAAAATTATTTTTTCCCGCGGCAAAGATAGGGCAAGTTCCCGTTCCAAAAATCGCTGAATCTCTTGTCCCATATCTTCTAAGATTTTTTTGTCTTGATGCGCTATCGCGAAATCGTCATTAAAACGAAGATAATATTTCAATTTTAAAAAATGTTTGGCGTGATAATCAAGTTCGTGCAAATAAATATTGGCGAAAAGCTGGCTGGTCAAATTACCCAGTGGCAAGCCCTTGCCGGATTGTGTTTCATAACTTCCTAAAATTTTTTCGATCAAGCTCAAAATCCTTTTGTCCGCCACTCTTTTTTCAATCAAAGAAAACATTCTCCTCTGATCCACGCTGTCAAAAAATTTTTTAATGTCACACTTTAATATCCAACAGGGTCGAGTATCATTTTGACTAACTTCGCGGCCAAAATTCCACAGCCGCCTGACCGCTCTATGCGTGCCCTTCCCAACTCGCGAAGAATAAGAATCAAATATAAACCGCTTTTCAAAGATCGGCAGCAAATAATCAAAAATCAGCTGATGAACAACCCTATCGCGCACTTGCGCCTTGTGAATCATCCGCGTCTTTGGATCGCGAACAATGAATTTATCATAAAGGCCGTGCTGATAGATGCCTGCCGACAACTCATCGCCCAGCAAAAATAAATTATCCTCCACATGCCGCCAAAATTCCATGACCTCTACTTTGTTGGTTTTGCCTAAAAAAAATTTACGCCACGCCCTAAAAATATTTTCCATCAAAATTAATTCTTGATCTTCGCTCTGCATATGCAAAATTCTTATTTTGAACCGTTAGCGCTTCAAAAGACCTATCAGCTCTATCTCAACCTCTGCATCAACCTTAGAAATTTCCCAAAACGCAGCCGCTACACTCTGGGTGAGAAGATTGAAAATTGCCTGCTGGAATTAATAGAACTTATTTCTTTGGCTAATATTCAAATTCAACAACTGCGCGAACCCATCCTCCATAAAGCATCAGCTAAAACCGAGTTGCTAAAACTGCTCCTGCGGCTGGCTTATGATTTAAAGTTCTTCACTGACCGACAATATATTGAATTGGAAAATAAAACGCTGGAGATAGGCCGGATGATCGGCGGTTGGATTAAATTCGTTCGCACGCAATAGAGATGTCTGAGGAGCGGGCGCCCCTATACGGATCAGCATCGTCCGAAGTATTGGAATTCACCTTGACCTGCCGATTGTCCGGATTCCAGTTCGCGTTCAACACCTGACCATGGCTCGCTCCTCTATGCTTTCTTCCATTTCCATGCTCAAAAACAGCCGCGGCTGTTTGGTGCTGGTTTTTACCAAAAGAAAACATGCCATCTCTTGTTTATCTTTTCACCGCCGCGCTCCTGTTTTGTAATCTCAAAACAAGACTCCGGGCTTTATGTGAAAAGTATTTTGGTGAACCGATAACTTTGACAGTCCGGTTTCATTAACCAAAATTCTCAAAAAAAATTCCAAATTTTCCCGACGTGAAGTCGGGATCCCGACTCCTCGCAATATTGTGGGGACGTCGGGACAAATTCCAAATTTCCAAATTAAAATTCA
>JAGVIJ010000117.1 GCA_020056125.1 bacterium
GCCAATGATGCGGCCGTGCAAATGATCTTCCAGAGTCAACAATTTTTCAGTTTCGCTTTGCGACACAGCCTCGACCGGAATGCCGGTTTTTTCGTGCACCACCAGCGCCACATCTTCAGCTACAACAAAAGATTTTTCTCCATGCGCTTTGCGCGCGGCCACGGCTGATTCGCGCAAGATATTCAGCGCGCTCTGCGGCGCGGCCAAATCATAAATATAACGCAAGGCAAAAGACACGGTCTTCTCCAGCGCTTGGTAAGTAAAAAATACTTTGCTCTGATATTCAATACTGCCGCTCTTGGCCATGAGCACGCGCAACGTATCTTCGGCTTCCAACGGCGGAACATTGACCTTGATCAACTTGGAACCCAAAGTGCGCTGTTCCAAAAATTCAGTCCAAGCTTTGGGCGTGGTGGTGGCCACGGCAATAAAATATCCTTTATCCAATTCAGTGGCGAAAGTTTCAGCCAGATCCAAAGGCCCGGCATGCGAACCGCCGGACAACGCCTCCAAACCCTCGGCCGCTAAAATCACATTGCCTGACATGGCGATCTCCTGCAAAATTGAGAGCAAACGCTCGGCGGCCAAAGATGGATCGCCTGACGCAATCAGCCGCGCTAAATTGATTGAAACCAAACGGCGATCAAACAATTCAGGCGGCACATCCTCGGCCACCATGCGCCGCGCTAATTCCTCAATCATGGCGGTTTTGCCTGTGCCGGACGCGCCCACTAAAATCGCTGAGCGCTCACCGCTCTCAATGGCGCGGAACAAAGATTCCATTTCAGCCTTGCGCCCCACGAGCGGCGCCAATCTTCCACGCGCCGCAGCCAAAGTCAGATCTTCGCTATACTGATCCAAAAGCGGCGTCTGCTGTGCGGTCATGGTGCGGTTCATGGAAGTGTGGGGTTTGAGCGCAGCCAGACTGACAAAGCGTTGATAATCTTCGCGCAATTTTTCTTGCAAACGAATCCACTCGGCCACATGCCGCACATGTCCGGCCGGAAAACCGAATTTATCCAAAAGTTCTTGCAACTTAGGACTGCTGTTGAAAGATTGGATGAATAATTCCATGGGGCCAACATATTGCCGGCGATGCGCGCGCGCATCAGCATAAGCCAAGGCCAGCGTGCGTTTTAACTCGCGCGACAAAGTAATGGGCGGGTTGCCGGCCAGCGAATCCGCGACTAAAAAATGCGCCAGCGCCTCCTTAATCCGATTGAAATCCATGCCCAAGCGCGCCATAAATAAACCGCCGGATGGACTGGTGAGCAAAGCCGCAAACAACATGGATGGATCAACTTGCGTGCGTTTTAAATCTTTGGCAATGCCATAGGCCATCTCAATCACCTGACGCGCGGCGGCTGAAAAAAACGGCGCCACATCAAAGCGATGATCGCGCCGACCCGGAGCTGCTTCGTGCGCGGCCAATTGAGATTCGCTCATGTGCCAAGTGGGAAGGCTTTTTTCTTTTCGGGAATATTCAAATAAGCGGAAAATAAAATAGCAGGCCGCAAATAAACCTAAGCCCAGCAAAGTGACATACCAGCGTCCGGCAAACCAAAAATTTAAAGCGCTGACCTCGCCGAGCGATTCGAGCAGGGCCACTTGCCAGACGAACAGCGCTACACAACCCAAAATAAAAATCATGAGCGCGGCGTGCAAACCCAAGGTCAAAATGCGCTCGAGCTTTTTGAAGGCAATGGAGAAATCATCCACCGGTTCGGTCCAAACTAAAAATCCGTCGGGCGATGCCACGCCAATGCCCGCGCCGCCGCACACCGGGCAATTAACCGAAGCGCGCGGATCTCCTCCGCAACTCGCACAGACTATGGCTTCAGCCTCGCGCTGGGGCGATAAAGGAAGATTATCCATACATGCTCAAAGTCACACCGGCAAAAAAACTATAAACCGTAAAAGCGGCCAGCCCGGCCGGCGCCAGCATCCAAAGAATTAAACCTACGCCATAAATCAGCGCCTCAACCACAAAAGCCACCAAACGTCCGATGAAAACCACCAAGCGCATAAACACGCTGACCAACCGACCGACCCAATCATGCTGGCCGTACATGGGCGTGAAGAAATTTTTTAACCACAAAACAAAAGCATAACTTTGCGCGCGATAGCGCAAGGCATTTAGAGCATGAGCGCCCACCATGGATAAGCCCTTGGTGTACCACCAAAACGGAAACCAAACCACGCTTCCCAAGAGGTCAACGGCCACTAATTTGGCAATCATTCCAGCTCGTGAATTCATGGTAAGATTATACCACGTTTACAAAAATCCCACGTAAAACGTGGGACATGAAAATTTTATTTTTTAAACCTACCCGCCTACTTTGCCAACGCGTACGATTTGCTGGCTGGATTTAAAAATTCCAAACGATCGATTTTAACAAAACCCAAAGATGCGGCGCGGTCGCTCAAAGCCTGAACCGAAGACAGAGTGGCGATTTTATCTTCCAAAGATAAAACATCCGTATTCAAAGTTTCCACTTTTTTCTCCACATCGCGCAAATTAAAACTGCGGGCGGCTCCGCGATTCACTTGCACCACATAACTGGCCAAAAAAGCTACGGCCAAGCATAAAAATAAAGCGTTCCCCATAGCCAAGCCTCTAGGCAGGCGGCGGCCCAGCGGTTGCGACAAACCAAGTTTTTCGTGGGGTCGGGTCATAGCTAAAGTTAATGCTCGTGACATAATTGTGTTTTTGTTTTGATTTTTTCCGACAGGTGTGAGATTCCGTCACAGCTGACGGAAAAAATCATCCTGAGCGAAGTGAGTTAATTAATTGAACGAACGAAGTCGAAGGATCTTTTGATTTTGGACTTTAGAACTTTTTTGCTACGCGCAACTTGGCGCTCCGCGATCTGGGATTGGCCGCGATTTCTTGCGCTGAAGGAATCAACGGTTTTTTGGTGATGATTTCCAGATCGTCTGCCTCGCGCAACGCGAGTTTTACGATCCGATCTTCCAAAGAATGAAACGAGATGATGGCTAAGCGGCCGCCCGGCGCCAATATCTGACGGGCTCCGAGTATGGCTTCACGCAACGCTCCCAACTCATCGTTGACTGCGATTCTTAAGGCTTGAAAGGTGCGAGTAGCCGGATGAATTCTGCCGCGCTCATAATTTTTCGGCACTGCGGAACGGATGACAGCCGTGAGATCAAGCGTGCCGATGATGCGCGCCTTTTTTCGCGCCGATAGGATCTTGTCTGCAATCTTTCCGGCATAGCGCTCTTCTCCGTAATCGCGGATCATCTGTTCAAGTTCTTCGCGGCGCCAACCATTCACGATTTCCGCCGCAGTCAAACCATCATCATTTGATTGGGGTCCAAAGCGCATGTCCAGCGGTCCGTCGGTGAGAAACGACAGCCCCTTTTTGCGATCCGCCAGTTCATCGGATGAAAAACCCAGATCCAACAAAACGCCCTGACAATTTTCCCATCCGGATTCTCGCGCAATCTGCTCCAGATGACGGAAGTTTCCCTCCACTCCCACCCAACGCTGACCGTAGGATGAGAATTTTTCGCGCGCTCGCCGCAAAGCCTCGGGATCCACATCCATGGAAAGTACGCGTCCGTCCGGCGCACTAGCCTCAAGCAAAGATTGGCTGTGCGTGCCGCCGCCCAAAGTGCAATCCACATAACTGCCACGGCTCGTTGGCTTTAGGGCCTCGATGGCCTCTTGCGTCATGACTGCCTGGTGAAGCGAAACTGAATCCATATTCATGAAATCTGCGGCTTAAACCAGAGAGCCCATCCTTTCCGCGATGTCATTGCTATCGCGTTCAGTGCGCGAAGTGTATTTAACCCACGCCTCCTCATCCCATATCTCCAGCCGATTGAACAAACCCGTGATAACCACTTGTTTGGACACTCCGGCATAAGAGCGGAGATATTCGGGGATGGTAACGCGGCCAGTGGTGTCGAGCGGAACCTCCATGGCTCCGGCCAGCATCAAGCGCGCAAACGCGCGATTGTCCGACTGGCCAAGCGGCAAGGTGGCTAACTTCTCTGCTAATTTGACCCACTCGGCCTTTGGGTAAATAAATAGCGAGCGATCCAAGCCGCGCGTCACAACCGCGCCCTCGCCCAATTCAGCGCGAAACTTAACCGGTATGGCCAACCGGCCTTTGTCATCTAAGGTGTGATGAAATTCACCGATGAACATAAAGGTTGACCTAACGCGGAGAAGGAAATCCCCCCGACGCTTCTGCCTGGGGGATTTGCGTTTTGTGTTTATTATTTCCCACTCTTACCCACTAAGCTCCATTTTATGCCACGGGACGACATCAGTCAACGCTTTACCCCTAACAAAAAATCAGCTTATCCAAGCCAATTAAGTGTTCTTTTTCTGTTCCAATGTGGATAAGAAATCTGTCATTGCGAGCGAAGCGCGGCAATCTTTACATCTGTCATTGCGAGCGAAGCGCGGCAATCTTTACTGAATAATTTCATCATACAAATCCTTCCATCCTGGATTCATGTCTAAAATCAAAGCAATTTTTTTCTTTCGTGATCCAGCTTTAATTTGTTTCTCTCGTTCTATGGCTGCAGTTATATCCTCCGAAATTTCATAGTAAACCAATTTATTTATTTCATACTTACCGGTAAATCCATCCGGGTTTAACTTCATTTTATGTTCATAGACTCTTCGTACAAGATCGTTAGTCACTCCGGTATATAAAACCGTATTGAATTTATTGGCCATGGTGTAGACGAAATAATACATTTTGATTCTAAAGATTGCCGCGTCGCTCTGCTCCTCGCAATGACAGCAAGTGAAAGATTGCCGCGTCGCTCTGCTCCTCGCAATGACAGCAAGTGAAAGATTGCCGCGTCGCCCTGCTCCTCGCAATGACAAATTATACCCCTTTCATCTTTTTATTCCGCAACTCGCGATGATATTTGATAGCAAAACGATGCGCTTCATCGCGAACCTGAATCAATAATTTTTTATATTTCTCGCACTGCCGGCAGATGTCTAAATTACCGGGATCGCAAATCAATTCGTTCTTCTTTCGCTTAGCTCCTTTAGCCAAACCTACGATTGGAATATTCAAATGAAATTCATGCGCGACTTGCATGGCCGCGTGCACTTGGAGCCAACCGCCATCAATTAAAATTAAATCCGGATGGCGCCACGGATTACGCAAACGACGAGTCAGCGCCTCGCGCACTGCCGCCGGATCATCGGATCCGCGCACGGTTCTGATCCTAAATTTGCGATATTCAGCCTTGGCCGGCGCGCCATTTTCAAACACCACCATGGAAGCCGTGGTTGCGGTTCCGGAAATATTGGAAATATCATAGCCTTCAATGCGCCCGAATAAACCGGCCGCCGTCTCCCCTGTTCGCTCCTCATCTTCGCGTTTGAGAATCGCAATATCGCGAATATGTTCCAAAAAATAGATCTTATTGCGCAATTCCGCCGCATCTTCAAAGCGTTTCTCTTTAGCCGCGGCCTGCATATCTTTTTTATATTGTTTGAGAATCACTTGCTTTTTTCCTTCAAAAAACTTAATCAAGTCGCGGATGATCTTGCCATACTCGCGCTTGGAAATAGCGCCTACGCACACTCCGGGACATAATTTCAAATGATGATAAAAGCAAGCGCGTTTTTGTTTGGGAGCGCATACC
>JAGVIJ010000115.1 GCA_020056125.1 bacterium
GCATATCCTCCGGAATATGCCAGGGCAATTTTCCGTCTTTGCCAATGCAATTATTTTTTGAGACCGCGATAATTATGGAGATCATACGGCGATTTGAAATGAAATGCGCGGGTGGCTTTGGTAATCAATCAACTGCGTGTGTTCGTGCTGCCAATCATAAATGGAAGTGAATGGTTCAGTCTGCACGCGGGGCAGGGGATACAGATTTGGATCGCGCGCCAACTGTTCTTTCACACCGTCCAGATGATTCACGTAAATGTGAGTGTCTGCCAAAAATCCAATGAGCCGGCCTTCTTTTAGCCCGCTCTCTTTGGCTAGCAGATGGAGCAGTAGGGCATAACTCGCGATGTTAAAGGGCAGGCCGAGCACAGTATCAACCGAACGCTGGTTCCATAACAGATTCAATTTGCCGTTGATGACCGTAACCTGAAAAGCATAATGGCAGGGCGGCAAACCCATCTGATCCAACATGCAGGGGTTCCAAGCTGACACAATCATGCGGCGATCATTGGGATCGCTTTTAAGTTTTTCCACCACGCGCCGCAATTGATCCACACCCTGGTTTGTATAGTCTGCGTCGTGATGAGAGTAGGGCGCGTTAAAATGCCGCCATTGAAAACCGTAAATGGCTCCAAGGTCGCGCTCCTCTGACATGCGGCGTTTGGATTCTTCATCATGTCCGTACGGCGCTTTTTGCGGATGTGCCCAGTCATCCCAAATGTGGTTGTCTCTATCTTGCAGCCAGCGTTTGTCCGTAATGCCTTTGATGAAAAATTCCAGTTCGGATTTGATCAGCCGAAACGGGATTTTTTTGGTGGTGAGGATGGGGAAGCCCTGCGCCATATCATGCTCAAACATGATGCCGGCCACGGCAATGGTATCCACGCCCGTGCGATTCTCTTTGCGCTCGCCATGCTCCAGAATGTAGCGAAGAATATCAAGATAAGCTTTCATAGTTTAGTATTATATCCGCCCGTACTTCCAAATCCGCCGCGCGACGGACCATCTGCCGCGCCTTCTTCAAATTCAATCTGCGGGCGAGGATAGATGATGGCTTGAGCGATTCTGGCGCCGGAGGCAATCGCGGCCGGTTGATCGCCGGGGTTGTAAAACATAATCATCAATTCATCGGTGAGTCCGCAATAATCCGGATCAACCACGCCCACGCCGTTGGACAGAAAAATGCCGAATTTTTTAAACGTACTGGAGCGAGGGAAGATGTGCATCACATGGTTTTTTGGAATGCCGAATACCAAGCCGATGGGCACTAAGCCTTGGCTGTGCGGTTGGATGGTGATCGTCTCGGCGGCCGTGAGATCAAAGGCTGCGGCGTTTGAAGTCTCATACGTCGGTATGATGGCAGTCGGACGAATTTTAGTGATGCGGACTTTCATAGTTATTGTTTAAACCATTTGGCTAGGCGCGGGCCGGTTTGTTCTGAATAATGCGAACCCAACTCTGTGCCATATATTTTATCAGGCGGGGCGATTAAACGCTCGTACACCATGAGGCAGATGGGCTGGCCGTCGCGCAAAACAAATTCTTGGCCAAAGGCCTCCACCTCCAACACAGCCGCGGTGCCGCGCTCTTCATCTTTTTCACGCCAGCCCCAGCCCGGATCAAAAAATCCGGCAAAGTGCGAGCGGAATTCGCCTTTGGACGGATCATAATTAGCCATCTCCATGGCTAAATTCGGCGGTACTAAAATTTTTTCTTTTGTAACCAAAATATAAAACATGCCGGGCCGCAGAGTAAGTTCTCGGTTGGGTGAACGCGGAATAGGTTCAAAAAAATCGCGCGGGTCATGATCAAAGCGCGCAGTGTCCAGAACGTTCGTGGCGCTACGAGCCGCGCTCCAACCCACTAATTCATGTCCGGCCAGATTAACGGTCATGGTAATGCCGTCGCGAATAATTTCTTCATTGGCTTTGATGGTCTGTCCTCGCGCATCGCGCAACAAGCCGTAGCGATCATATAAAATGCGGTGCTCCAAACTACTAAAGCGCGCGTCGCCATGGAAAAAACGAATTTGGTTGATGCGGTCGCCCGGATGAAGCCTAACCGGAAAACTTTTTGGCACCACCTCAAGCCAGAGCGAGCCGTGATAGCCGGCCGGGATGGAATCAAAGCGCGGTACGCTGTCAGCCATGAGCCGCGAGCGCAGGTCAATGCGTCCGCTGGAGGATTTGTTGGAAGAGACCGCGTGGATACCCGGAGGCAGAGCCAAAGTTTCGCGCAGTTTGATCAGATAAATTCCGCCGACCTCCAAAGGCAGATCCAGGTTGGTGTGATAAAGCGCGCCGTGCTCGGCAATGGCGCTGACCGGTTCGCCGGAGCGGGGCAGATATGAGCCGCGCAAGCGATAGACCTCGTCCGTCACCGTAAAATCCAAGGAGGAGGGTTGGATATTTTCCTCGGCCGCGCCTTGAATATAACCGGCGGCCATCATCTCGCGGATGAGTTGATAGGGAATGGCGCCCGAACGGTTGGTCATACGCGCAAAACATTATCTGCTGCGCGGAAAATAGACAAGGTTTTATCAAAAAATAATGGTAGTCGCAGGCTTTAGCCTGCGTTTCGAAGGATAGCAAAGCGCACCCTGAGGGGTGCGCAATTTGATCTCGTCCCGCCTGAGCGGGACGACTACCATC
>JAGVIJ010000096.1 GCA_020056125.1 bacterium
CAAAAATTTCAACCTCATCCGTAATACCCAAAGTTCCCAAGGTTCGTTTGATTAAATCCGACACATCATAATCCGCGGCTGACAAAACATCGCCGGAAACAAACAAAGCGCCGCGGCCGCCATGCACGGCTAAACGCACGCGCGCGTCAGGATCGCGCCGCAAATATTCATCTACAATAGCTTCAGCCACCAAATCGCAAATTTGGTCTGGATGCCCCGGAAGCCGCACAGTCGCCGTTCTCATAAATACCATAAAACCTTAGCTTATCCAGCGATTTTTTTCAATATGGCAGGCGGAAAGAATGAATTCTATTTTTTCCCCTTCTTTTTCCAAACCGTGGCCGTGGACGGTTTTGAGATTGGCCGCCGCTTCTCACCAAAACGATCCAAGCTGATCACCTCTTCCCCATCGTTAAATTGATCATCAAAACTCCAACTACTAGTGCGTTCCTGCGGCCGACCCATTTCGCGCGCTTCCCGAATTTCCATTTGCTCGGTCAGGTGCGGCGCTAATTCATCCAAAAACATGGACGGACGATTAAACGTCAAAGTGTCATATCCCATGGTCAAAGGATAGGTCAGGAACAAACCGCGTTTGGCGCGCGTGACCGCCACATAAAATAAGCGGCGCTCCTCCTCCAAACCCGCCTCCTCCTCCATGGCGTATTTATTTGGAAAACCATTGTCCGTCAGATGCATGACAAAAACCGTATCCCATTCCAAACCCTTAGCTTGATGCACCGTGGAAAGTATCACGCGCTCTTCCCTGGGTTTGGGATTGGTATCGTGCAAAGTTATAGCCTCGTCATACAAAGAGATGTCCGCTAAAAATTCAGCCGCACTCTTATATCCTTCAGCAAACATGGCTAATTGCTCCAAATCCTCCATGCGATCATGCCAATCCGGATATTCGCGTTCCAAATAATCGCGGTAGGAAGAACTGATGACCGTGCGAATCATGGATGATGAGTCATCTTTGTGTTCAACGACTTTTTGCAAAATACTTTTCAATGCGCCCCATCCGCTCTCCGAACGATCCGAAACCAACCCGCCCAAATCAGCCGAGATCACCTCCGCGATGCTAGAAGCTGTGCGCGCGGCCGCCGCAAAGCGCGAAGCTGTCACCGCACCGATGCCGGATTGCAGATTAAAAATTCTAAGCCACGCCGGCTCATCCTGGCAATTTTGAATCACGCGCAAATGCGCCAACACATCCTTGATATGCGCGCGGCCGAAAAATTTCATGCCCCCGCGATATTCGTATGGGATGTCCCGCTTCATCAATTCAAACTCCAAAGCTTGAGAATGAGCCGCCGAACGAAACAGCACCGCGATGTTGGGCAAGGCCACGCCCGTCCCGCGCAAAGCCAAAATTTGCTCGGCAATAAATTGAGCTTCTTGCCGCACCGAGGCGGTCGGAACAATCAGCGGTTTGCGGCCATGCGGCTTAACTCCCACCAGCGCTTTTTCAAACTGCGCCACGTTTTTAGCCAATGATTCATTGGCTAATTCCAAGATTTCCGGCGCCGAGCGGTAATTGGTCAGTAACTTAAAAATCTTGACCCCGAACCACTCCTCGGGAAAATGCAGAATGTTTTTCACATCAGCCCCGCGGAAAGCGTAAATCGATTGCGCGTCATCCCCCACCACCAAAACATTTTGATGCGCCCGGCTTAATCCGCGCACAATCCGCGCTTGCAAAGCATTGGTGTCCTGATACTCATCCACCAAAATATATTTAAAACGCCGGCTCATGGCCGCGCCGATCTCCGGATGTTCCACCAACCGCAACCAATTAATTAAAAGATCATCAAAGTCCATGGAGTTTGCTTCGCGTTTGCGCACCTCGTACATGCGGCTAAGCTCCTCGATCTCGCCTTGCAAAGGTAAAAAATTCGGATGCTTCATCTCCAGCGCTTCGTTAAACGCAGTCGTGGTATTGCGCTGAAAAGAAATCATCTCTTGCACCACGGCCGGCGAAGGGAAGCGCCGCGCCTTATAATCAATCTTCAATTCTTTCATTAAAACTTTGATGAGCGAGCGCGAATCCTCCTGATCTAAAATCGTAAAATCACTGGTGTAACCCAAAGTTTTTGCTGTGGCGCGCAACATGCGATTGGCCGTGGAGTGAAAGGTTCCGCCCCAAACTCGACCCGGGTTACCGACCAGCGAAACCACGCGGTCCAACATTTGGCGCGCCGCCTTATTGGTAAAAGTCAGTAATAAAATGGATGCCGGATCAACGCCCTGCTCCAAGAGATAAGCCA
>JAGVIJ010000021.1 GCA_020056125.1 bacterium
CTTCCGATCTTCAGACACGGGTTTTTTGTCCTAAGAAAAAAAGTTGAGTCAGAATCTTAAACCAACGTCCCACGATAAAAAATTATATGAATTCTCTTGTCTCGTACGAATGGCTCAAACACTACGTCAAACTCGCGGATACGCCAGAGAAATTTGCCGCGCGAATTTCTTTATCTGGTCCGTCAGTCGAGCGCATTTTGCATCCGGCTGAAAGTTTGGATCAAATTGCAGTGGGGCATGTGTTGGAAATCAAACCGCATCCCAAGGCCGACCGTTTGAAAATCGCGGTGGTGGACGTCGGACCGCGGACGTCGGACCGCGGATGCATTGAGCTCGTGTGCGGCGGAATAAACCTCAAACCTGATCAATGGGTGGCTGTGGCTTTGCCCGGCGCCATGGTTCGTTGGCATGGTCAAGGCGATTTGGTGCGGCTTGAGCCGGCTGAAATCCGCGGTGTGAAGAGCGAAGGTATGATCGCTTCAGCTAATGAAATTGGTTTGAGCTTGGCCTTTCCGCATAAAGAAATGGAAATTTTAGATCTGGGTGAGCAATTACCCGAGGCAAAGATGAAACCCGGCGCGCCGTTGGCCGATGTTTTGGGATTCACCGGAGATGTGGTTTTTGACATGGAGGTTACCTCTAATCGTCCGGATGCTATGGGCATGGTGGGCATGGCGCGCGAGGCCGCCGCGATTTTGAATAGACCCTTTATTTGGAAACAGCCCTCAGTTCCAAAATCCAAATCTCGAAATTCCAAATTCCAAATTCGAAATTCGGCGTCCAAACTTTGTCCCCGCTACATGGCTGCGCAAATTGACGGGGTGAAGGTCGAACCGTCGCCGTGGTGGTTGCGCAAGCGCTTGATGCTGGCCGGAATAAATCCCATTAATAATATTGTTGACGTGACCAATTATGTTTTGCTGGAGCTAGCTCAACCCATGCACGCTTTTGATGCCCGAACCGTGGACAAAGGCATTGTGGTTCGTTTGGCGCGCGCAGGCGAGGAGATCAAGGCTTTGGACGGAAAGGATTATGCTTTAGACGACACCATGTTGGTAATCGCGGATGATAAAAAACCCATAGCCGTGGCCGGAATCATGGGCGGTGAAGTTACGGGCGTGGCTGAATCAACCACTTCAATTATTTTGGAAGCTGCAAGTTTTGATCCGGTCTCCATTCGCCGAACCTCGCGCAAACTCAATCTTCAATCCGCATCCCAACAATTATTTGAAAAAGGATTATCGGTTGAAGCGCCGGAATGCGCTTTAGCTCGCGCCATTGAATTAATTTTAGATGTGGCTGGCGGCGAATTGGTCTCTACGCCTGTGGACGTGCGAGCAGGAAAATATAAAGCGTTAAGTTTTAAAATTTCAGCTGACGAGATCAATGCGCTGATTGGCGTGACGCTGGCGCAAAAAGAAATGGTTGCGATTCTCAAGCGTCTGGGTTTTAAGATTACGACTTCCGGAAAAATCATTAAAGCCGTGGTGCCCTGGTGGCGCGATCATGATATTGAGTTGGCGCGCGATTTGGTTGAGGAGGTGGCGCGCGTGTATGGCTATGCCAATATTCCGGGCGTGGTACCGTTTGATCTGGCGCCGCGTCCCACGGATGCGGGTTTGGTGTGGGAGGATCGGCTGAAAGAAATGGCCAAAGGCGCCGGTCTGGTTGAGACGTATTCCTATTCATTTGTGTCGCGCGAGTTATTGAAAAAAGCGGGTTATAACGCCAAGAATCTCTTGGCTGTGCAAAATTCGCTGACCGCAGAGCTGGAAATCATGCGTACCACTTTGTTGCCTTCGCTCTTGCAAATCGCATCTGAAAATCGCGAACGCGAATCGGAAATGCGTTTATTTGAAATTGCAAATGTTTATTGTAAACGGACGTCGGACGCCGGACCTAGGACGTCGGACGATTTACCTGACGAGCAATTGGAACTCGGCGCGTTATTCACGGGCATGTCTGAACCATGGAAAGTTGCCAAGGGTTTTGTGGAGCACATCTTAAACGAACTTCAGATTATTGATTCCGGGTTACAGGCTTTAGGTTCCAGGTTGCGGGTTTCATGGAAGCGCTTGGCCACGGATAATTTTTGGCATCCGGGACGAACGGTTCAAGTGTTCGTCGATGAGGCTTTAGCGGCCACGGTAGGCGAAGTTTCGCCGGAAATCGCTCAACGCTTTAAGCTCGATGGTCGGGTTGCCTTGGTGGATATGCCGCTCACGACATTGTTTAAATTCGCCACCACCAAAAAGCGTTTTGCGCCCGTGTCTGAATTCCCGGTGGCTAAACGCGACTTGGCCGTGGTGGTGGATGCGCGCGTTGAATTTGATGATATGGAATGGGAGATTCGCGGCGTAGATCCGCTGGTATCTTTGGTTAGATGGTTTGATACTTTCAAGGGCAAGGGATTGCCTGCCGGAAAAAAGTCGCTGGCCATGCATTTGGAATTTTCATCTCCGGAACGCACGCTGGAAAGCAAAGAAGTGGATAGTTTGATGGAAAGAGTTCAATTGTGTCTCAAAGAAAAATTCAAAGCCGAGATTCGCGTGTGATGACAAACTGCGTGTAAAAAAAAGCCGTCCGAGAGGGCGGCTTTTGAGTTGGGAGGCGCGAGATCCGAAGGCTAGTTGGTCATCTTCTGATCTTGCCCGCCCTTTTCTTCGGCGAGTTGCGTCTTGATTAGCGCGATGTCGTGTTTCAGACCAGCGACTTTTTCGCTGAAGTTGAGTTCGCGATCGGCTAGATGCTTGCGGAGCGCCTCGAGCATCATGGTGATGGTGACGGTCTGGAATCGGCTCGAAAGTTTTTCCGAGCCGGAAAGCGCCATGGCGCGCAACGTCGCAGTCGCGGCACCGAACCAGGTCTTCGGTTTCACCGTCGGTTCGGGTACGCGTGGAAGATATACTTCGATCACCGGTTGCTCGACTCGGCAATATTCGACCAACTTTTCCGCAAAGCCGACCAGAACGCCGAGTCTGCCGCGTTCATGACGGGCGAGCGTATGTTCTGCTCGCAAGCCCTCGAGTTTCAGCCGCAAGGTCTCCGAATTTTGTTGCATGGCGCACCTCCTCGTTTTTTATAACTGATTTTAGCTCTTGCGTCAAAGGGATATGATTATGATGCCGTAGAGCAGAGTGGCTTCTGCTAGGTAGCTTCCAACAACTTGAGGAAGAGAGGGCCCGCGATCCTTCTCTGCGCGGGTGCTGAAAGCGACGGCTGTGACCGCGGCGACAGCGCCGATGGTTGCGACGGCAGTGATCGCGCTGGTTGCGACGATCGCGCCGACGGTACTGGCAAGGGCGACAGCGAAAGCGGCTATGGCGAAGATGGCGAAGTCGTCGGTTTTGAGGAAAATGAAGGCGATGCTAAGAGCCAAGATGGCGACAGTATTAGTGGCAGCGGCGGCAGTATCTCGGCGCTCTCCGAAATCGTAGCTAATGAAAAACGCAGAGAACATCGTCACACTGGCGATGATTTGCCAAAGGATCATCTTCTTCATAGCCAATCTCCTTTTTGTTTATTCGTGTGGGCAACGTCTCATATTTTTATGGTTTGGTCAAGCTGTGAATCTTCGAATTTTCGGATGTGTTATACTATTGGTATATGCCGACTATATTGACCACCTTGGATCTGCTTTATCTGGTTTCAGCCTTGGCCATTTTCGCCGTGGCGATTTTTTTATCCTGGGCGCTGTGTGAGTTGGCTCGATTTTTTCATCAGGCTAATCGCGTGGTCAAGCAAGCGCGCGATAGCATCGGTTATGTGGAAAATATTTTGCAAAGCCTGACTCGAGGTTTATTTGCCGAAGGAGGAAAAGCCTTGATGGGATATTTGCAAAAACGTAAGAAAAAAGAATCGTAGGGGCGCAATTTACCTGCCTGCCGGCAGGCAGGTTGCGTCCAATTTGGAACAGGCGTGATGAATCACGCCCCTATGATGTTCACCGCTTGACAAAAAGCGCTTTTTTAGTTTAACGTCCGGATAGCACCATCACATTAAGGAGGAACAGAAGTGAGCAAACAAACCAGCTCTCAAAACCCGGACGCCATGTCCGAGCCCAAGGTTGGCGCCTTCAAGCTTCAAGGGTTCTGGGAGTTCCATTTCGATGCATATATCGGCGAGCAGGGCGAACGGATTTTTCCGTATAGCAAAACCGCAGAAGCGGCCGCTGCTCGGCTGAGGTTCTATGGCCGAGTGCAGGTGTTTTCTCCATTAACACCTGAACAGGCCAAGGGCGTGAATGGCGCCCTGCGAGAGTTCACCGAAAAAGTTCAGCAAGAGCTGGGCATAACCAAACGGGGAGGAAAATCATGGATCGATCAGATGAAATTCCGAATTCCGAGTTGGAGCCGGTTGCTGGCAGGGTCAGTTGCGTGGTGTTTGTCACGGACGATGGGCATGTCCTGATCCGCGAACCGGACGATGGGTTCGCTGTCAGGATTGAGCTCTCAGCTCACCTGCCCGTGGTCAACGGCCGCATCGAGTGGCCCGGTCAGAACTTGCTGGGAGCCACTCAACAGGCTTTGGAAACCGTCTGCTTCCGTTTGTTGGATACGCCTGGGCTTTACGGGCGCGCGGCAACCGCAAGCCAAGGCAGCTCGTTTGGCCGGGAGATCTCGCTAGATCGCGTTGTTCTTTCTCTTGTTCTCATGACCCCTGTCGGGTCTTTTTTTATCCCGCCGTTGGCGGGATAACCCACTGTAGCCTTGGCGAAGGTGGGTGGCTTTATTGAAGGGTTGGCGATTTTGAGCGGAGTCGCTAAGATAAGCGCGATGCCGGAAAAATCTCCTTTTGTCCATCTCCACGTCCACTCCATGTATTCACTCTTGGACGCTATTGGCGATGTCTCGGATTTGGTGGAACGCGCCAAAGCCTTGGGTTATGACGCGGTGGCGCTAACTGATCATGCCGGGCTTTATGGCGCCGTGGAATTTTTTGAAGCCTGCAAAAAACAAGAGATCAAACCCATCTTCGGAGTCGAGGCGTTTATCGCGCCGCGCACCATGGCCGAAAAACAGCCGCGCATCGATGATAAAACTTCGCACCTGACTATCTTGGTGGAGACTCAAGCGGGCTATCAAAATCTTCTGCATTTGGTTTCGCTCTCTTTTCTCCAAGGATTTTATTATAAGGCGCGCATGGATAAAAATTCATTGCGCCAATATCACACCGGACTCATTGCGCTGTCCGGCTGTTTGAAGGGTGAAATTCCGCAAGCCCTAAAAATGCAAGATATGGAACGGGCGCAAACTCTAGTGCGCGAGTATCAGGAAATTTTCGGCCGCGCTAATTTTTTTCTGGAACTGGTGCATCATCCTGAATTGCCCACGCAAAATACAGTGAATGAATTATTAATCGAACTTTCCAAAACCACGGGTGCGCCGCTCGTCGCCACTAAAGACGTGCACTATCTTTTAAAAGATGATGATGATGCGCAAGACGCTCTGCAATGTATCCATGACACAAAGTTACTTTCGGATAACAATCGCTTTTCCATTTCCGGCGTGGATCATTCTTTGGTTGAAGCGCAGATCATGGTTGATGCGTTTAAGCATGTGCCCGAGGCTATTGAAAATACGCGGCTGATTGCTGATCGCTGTTCGGTAATTTTGGAGTTAGGCAAAAATTTTCTGCCCGTGTTTGAGGTGCCGCCGGGCAAAACTCCGGATAGTTTTTTGCGCGAATTATGCGAACAAAGGATTGGGGAACGCTATCCGGACGGCGTACCGTCTCAAGCCAAGGAGCGTTTGGAGTTTGAATTGGCCACGATCCAGCGCATGGGTTATGCGGCGTACTTTTTAATCGTGCAGGATTATGTGAACTGGGCTAAAGCCAATGGCGTGATTGTGGGTCCGGGCCGCGGTTCAGCCGCCGGTTCCATCGCATCTTACGCGCTGGGTATTACCAACTTGGATCCGCTGAAATACGGTTTGCTGTTTGAGCGTTTTTTGAACCCGGATCGTATCTCCATGCCGGATATTGATTTGGATTTTGATGATGTGAAGCGCAAGGATGTGATTGAATATGTGTCAAAAAAATATGGCACTGATCGCGTGGCCGGCATCATCACTTTTGGCACTATGGCTGCGCGCGCCGCAGTGCGCGATGTGGGGCGCGTGCTGGGTTGGACTTTTCAAGAAGTGGATAGAGTCGCTAAAACCATACCGCCGCCTGTGCAAGGCAAGCACATGCCGCTCGGCGAGTCAGTTAAAATTCAGCCCGAACTTAAGGCTCTGTATGATGGCGATGCGCGCGTGCGCCAGCTGATTGATTTGGCTATAAAACTTGAGGGCACCACGCGCCACGCCTCGCAACACGCTTGCGGCATCGTGATTGCGCCGCGGCCTTTGGTGGAATTTGCGCCTTTGCAAAAAGCCCAAGGCAGCGATGTGGAGCAGGTGATTCAATATAATTTGCACGCGGCCGAATCCGTGGGTCTGCTTAAAATGGATTTTTTGGGACTGGCTAACTTGACCATCATGCGCGAGTGTTTGGAAATTGTAGAAGCGGTGCATGGCGTTAAGTGCGACATAGATAAAATTCCGCTGGATGATGAAAAAACTTACGAGTTGTTGAGCCGGGCTGAAACTACGGGCGTGTTTCAACTGGAATCTGACGGCATGAAAAAATATATTCGCGCTTTGCGGCCCAATGATGTGGAAGATATTATTGCCATGGTGGCGCTGTATCGTCCGGGCCCCATGCAATTTATTGAGTCGTTTATTAAACGCAAACACGGCCGCGAAAAAATCATCTACGCTCATCCGTTGCTTGAGAACGCGCTGAAAAATACTTACGGCATTCCGGTGTATCAGGAGCAAGTTATGCAAGTGTCAAAAGATTTGGCCGGTTTTACGGGCGGCGAAGCTGATACGTTGCGCAAAGCCATGGGCAAAAAAATCGCCAAGCTCATGGCCACCATGAAAGTGAAATTTATTGATGGCGCCGTAAAAAACGGAGTGAAGCGCGAAACCGCGGAGAGCATCTTCCAGCAGTTTGAGGAATTTGCGGCTTATGGTTTCAACAAATCCCACGCCGCTTGCTACGCCATGATCGCGTATCAAACCGCATATCTCAAAGCGCATTGGCCCGAATGTTTTATGGCCGCGCTCTTGAATTCAGACTCCAGCAATTTGGATCGCATTACCATTGAGATTCAGGAATGTCGGCGCATGGGGCTCGAGGTTTTGCCGCCGGATGTGAATGAATCATATCCCGGATTCGCTGTGGTGAAAGACACCAACAAATTGCGTTTTGGCTTGGCCGCAGTCAAAGGGTTGGGCGAGGATGTAGGCAAGATGATTGTGCGCGAGCGCAAAACCAACGGCGTGTATAAAGATTTGGCGGATTTTGTCACGCGTATTCCGGGTCGCGCGATCAATCACAAGTCCATGGAGTGTTTGATTCGTTCCGGCGCGTTTGATCGTTTTGGAGATCGCAGTACATTGCTGTTCAATATTGAATCCATTTTGGAATACCATCGCTTAGCTGAACGCGAGGCGGCTTCCGGGCAATTCAATCTTTTCGCGGTTCAGGACGGAGGAAAAGCGGAATTAAAATTAAGGCTCGGACCCCAGGCTGCCAAGCAAGAACTTTTGGCTTGGGAAAAGGAGTTGCTCGGCTTGTATGTTTCCGAACATCCGTTTTTGGAATATGAACAACGATTAGCCGGCGTGATCGTGCCCATCGCGCGTTTGGCTGAATTGAAAAAAGAGCGGCGCGTGCGCATCGGCGGCATGCTGATTCTGTCAAAAAAGATTTTGACTAAAAATAATGAAGCCATGGTGTTTGCCAAGATCGAGGATACTTCGGGCGACACCGAGGCCGTGGTTTTCCCGCGCGTGTATCGGGAGAATCCGGGTTTGTGGGAGGGGACTAAGGCGTTGGTGGTAGCAGGGCGGCCGTCGCACAAGGATGAGCGCATGAATATTTTGGTGGAGTCGGCGTATGAAATCACGCCGGAAAACATTAAAGCGCTAGAGCATGAAAGCATTAAAGCGCTAAAACAAGATAATTCGTCCGTTACTTTGCATGTGAAAATGGATTTGTCCGAGTCAGCGTTGCTTGAGTTGCGCAAAATCTTTGACGCTCATCCGGGCGACTCGCCGGTTTATTTTCTAATTGACGACGCAGACACCGAGCGGCGCGTCAAATCATCGGCGCACATTGTTTGTGATGAATCCACGGTCGCGGAGATTAAAACTCTGCTGGGCGAAGATAGTGTGAAGATCGTGAATTAGATTCTTGATCGCGCCATTCATTCTCTCTGCACTACAATACTACGTAGTATAGTAGTGAAGGAAAAAAAAGAATGGAGGAAGTTGCGCTATCTTTCGACGGCCGTCAGAAAATGGTTGAATATTATTTTTTTAAATTTTAATCTTTCGTCTTCAAATTTCCAACCTCCAATTTTTGCGACCAGTCCTACATTCTAGTTCAAAGCGCAACACCTTTCATTAAACACCTCTTCGGGGGTTAGATATTTGAGACACTTTCTAGGACGAGTATTTAGGAATCTCAC
>JAGVIJ010000124.1 GCA_020056125.1 bacterium
CAACATTTTAAACAACTCACTTTGGGTAAAGTTGTGATTATGGGACGCAAGACATGGGAATCCTTACCCGAAAAATTCCGGCCGCTACCCAATCGAAAAAATGTAATTATCACGCGCCAAACTGATTATGCCGTACCCGCGGGCGTGGAAGTTTTTAATTCGCTGGACGAGGCGTACGCCGCTCACAGCCAGGATGAAGTTATGGTCATGGGCGGTGCACAGATTTATGCGCAAGCGCTGGAACGCGCTCGCCGGCTCTACGTCACGCACGTTGAGCGCGAGGTTGAAGAATGCGCGGCATTTTTTCCAGCTATTGATCCAGGCGTCTGGCTCGAAACCAATCGCGAATCCCACCCGGATTTTTCATTTGTCACTTACGAAAGGAAATAATTCAATATGTCATTCATTGTCATTGACGGCACAGATGGTTCAGGCAAAGGCACGCAAACCGATCGGCTGGTTAAGCGCTTGCAAACCGCGGGTCGTGCCGTGACCACTGCGGATTTTCCGCGCTACGGCAATCCCTCCGCTCACTTTGTAGAAAAATATCTGCGCGGCGAATACGGACCGGCCGCGGATGTCGGACCCTATCGCGGCTCGGCCTTTTACGCGCTGGATCGTTATGATGCGGCGCCGGAAATCAGACAAGCGCTGGAGCGCGGAGATGTTGTGGTTTCCAATCGCTATGTCTCGGCCAGCAAAGGCCATCAAATGTCCCAGATCAAAGACCCTGAAGAGCGCAAAAAATTTCTGGCTTGGCTCAATCATTTTGAATACGAACTCCTGGGCATTCCCAAACCGGATATTACGCTCCTCCTCCACGTACCCGCGGATATTGGTTTTGAGTTGGTGGCTAAAAAAGATGAACGCGCCTACCTCAAAGGCAAAGTGCGCGACATCCTCGAAGCTGATCGCGAACATCTGCACGCGGCCGAAGCCGCTTTCCTCTCGCTTATGGAATTGGATAAAACCGAAAATTGGCAGCTCATCTCTTGCATGGACGGCGAGCGCCTCATGTCCATCGATGAGGTGCACGAAAAATTATGGCAAGCTGTTTTGCCGTTCGTGGTATAATAAATACCTATGAAAAATCCTTTCAAACCCATGCCGGGCGCCGGTGTACTTATCTCCGACTCCTGGAAATTTTTCGTCTCAAATTGGAACGCCAGCTTAAAAACCTCGCTGTTATTTTTATATGCCGGCTTAGTGGTTTTTGCGGCTTCCGTCTTACTTAAATACTTTCCATCCCTAACTTTGGTCTACAACTTAATCTGGCTATTAGTGGGCATTGGCTGTTTATGGATCGGCATTCGTTTATTCCTCACGGTATTCAGTTTAGAGGCCGGCAAAAAACCGCTTTCCGCCAAAGCCGAATCCCTCAAAGCGCTGTCTTTGCTTCTCCCCTTTCTCTGGGTGGCCATCTTAAGCGGCTTGGTAATTTTTGGCGGATTCGTTTTATTGATTGTGCCCGGCATCTATTTTTCCATCGCGCTCTATTTTGGCCAAATCATTTTCATCGACAAAAATATCCGCGGCACCCAGGCTTTAGCCGCTTCCCGCGCGCTGATTAAAGGCCGCTGGTGGCCAACGCTCTGGCGAATTTTAGCCGGCAGTGTGGTGTTCGGCATCTTGGTGGCCGTGATAAATGAATTAGCGCTATCCATCTTCAGCCAACTGACTCTTCTGACCCAGATACAAATTGATGATCCTATGGTTTTGGGCGGCGCTTATGTTATCAGCGCGGCTGTTCAAGCGGCCTTTGCTCCTTTGGCCATTGGTTTTCAAATCAAACTTTACCGCGCTTTGCAAAAGACCAAATAGCTTTATGCGCTTCATCCCCATCATCGGCTTGGAAATTCATGCGCAACTCAAAACGCAAAGCAAGATGTTTTGTGCTTGCCGCAATGTGGATGATGGCGTTCCGCCCAATACCGCCATCTGTCCGGTGTGCACGGGCCAACCCGGCGCACTTCCGGCTCTAAACGAACAAGCGCTTGAATTAGGCATCCTCGCCGGACTGGCGCTGAATTGCCGCATCCCCGATCACTCGGCGTTTGATCGAAAAAATTATTTTTATCCTGACCTGCCCAAGGGCTATCAAATCTCGCAGTTTCATTTGCCCATCGCGCTAAACGGTTGGACGGAAATTGATGTGCCGGGCGGCCAAGCGCCGCGCGATCGTATTCGCGTAGGAATAACCCGCGCGCATTTGGAGGAGGACGCGGCCAAAAATTTTCATTCGCCTCAAGGCACGCTGGTGGACTACAACCGCTCCGGCACTCCCCTGCTTGAGATCGTGACTGAACCGAATCTGCGTTCGCCCGAAGAGGCCAAATATTTTTTGCAAGAACTCCGCGCCATCTTGCGCGCGGTCCACGCCTCTGAAGCTGACATGGAAAAAGGCCAGATGCGCTGCGATGCCAACATCTCGCTCTTGGAGGTGGGAGAAGACAATCTGCCCACTCAATCTTTTCTCAATCCCAAAGTTGAAATAAAAAATTTAAATTCCTTCCGCGCCGTGGAACGAGCGTTGGCGTATGAGATCAAACGCCAAGCCGCCATCTATGAGGCGAATAAAAAGCCCGAGGCTTCAACCCGCGGCTGGGATGAAAACAAAGGCGAGACCTTTGAGCAACGGAGCAAAGAAACCAGCGCTGACTATCGCTATTTCCCGGAGCCTGATCTGCCGCCGCAAAATTTGGCCAGTCTGCGCCAGCGATTGCAGTCTCGCCAAATCGAACTGCCGGCCAAAACACGCGCGCGCTTGGAAGAAGAATGGGGGTTTAGTAAATCTGATGTGGTATTTTTGGTGGTGAATGATAGCTGGGCTGATTTTGCTGAACGCGTCATGGGAGAGTTGGGCGCGTGGCTGGAATCAGTCGGACTGAATGAAGACAAAAAGAAACTGGCTAAATTGGCCGGCGGCTGGCTGACTTCAAAACTCGCCGGGTTATTGGCTGATAAAAAATTAACCTTGCCGGAAATTAAGATCACTCCGGAAGATTTTGCGGAATTTTTAGTCTTATTGCATACCGGTAAAATCGGCAGCGCCAATGCGCAAAAACTTTTAGCTTTGATGGTTGAGACCGGCACCGATCCTTCAGTGATAATGGAAGAACATGATCTGGGGCAATCAATGGATGAGGCGGCGCTTAGCGAAATCGTCAAGCGCGTAATTGAACAAAATCCGGATCAAGTCGCTGCGATCCGCGCCGGAAAAATCGCGGCCATCAAGTGGTTTGTGGGCGGGGTCATGAAAGCCACCGAAGGCAAAGCCAACCCCTCCCAAGCCGAGGAACTGATTAAAAAACAAATCGGAGTTTAAAAACGAGTTCTCGCTCTAGAACTCAACTTCCCCTTCGCGTAAAATACTTTTTAGCGTACCTAATGGTAAATTTTTTGTATGATAGGATACCACCACGCGTTTTTTCTTTTGAGGCTGGTAAAAAATATAATGACTCCCTGTAACATGATCGAGGACAAAACCATTCTTCCGCAGTAATTTAATAACTTGCTTTGAAGTTAATCTAGCCAGTCTTGGCATAAGATCTTGAGCATGCAAAATCTAAAGAAGTTATAAAACTTTTTTCATCGCTTGGTATTGGTTCACGATGTTTCTTTAAACTGCGAATATATCCATAAATGGCATCAACCGCCATTTCCCTGGCCTCCTCCAATGTTTTGCCATAAGTAATACAGCCGGGTAATGATGGGACGCTAACCGTGAATCCCCCCTCTAGCTCGGGTCGAAAAATTAAATTATAGTGGAGCTTGGATTGTTTCATAATTTTGCTTTCATGGTTCCAAATTTTTATTTCGTATCTTTTGAGATAGTAGCATAAGTAGTTTGCCTGAGCAATTTTGCGCAATACACCTTCCTAAATATTTTCTTTCAACCACTCCTCCACCATCTGGAAAGCCTCGTCTTCGTTATGCGCCCAATGGATGCGCGGATCGCGGCCATACCAACTCTCTTGGCGCTTAGCATAACGCCGCACCGCTTGTTTGCAATTGGCTACCGCCTCTTCCAGAGGTGTCTGGCCTTTGATATACGCCAACAATTCGCGATAACCGATAGCGGTCATGGCCGGCGCATCCAAAGGAATTTTTAATTTGATGACTTCGCGGATTTCATCTATCCACCCGCGCTCAATCATATCGTCAATCTCGCGTTCAATGCGCCCGTAAAGTTCAGCGCGCGGCCATTGAATACCGATTTGAAAAGCCTCGACCACGGGCTTGCCGCGGCGTTTTAAAGTGGTGAATGGTTGGCCCGTAAATGTGCTGACCTCTAAAGCGCGAATCACGCGGCGCGGATTTTTAAGATCCACTGCCTCGGCCGCGGCCGGATCTAACTTGAGCAGTAACGCCACGATTTCGTCTAAAGATTTATTTTCAAATGCCGCGCGTAAATGCGGTTTGGCTTCAACTTTGGGAAAAGTAAAATTATCAATCAGCGCCGTAACATACAGTCCGGTACCGCCTACCACCAAAGGCAAATGCTGGCGCCGCGTAATGCCGCGAATGGCTTTGAGCGCCATGTCCTTCCATTCAGCCACAGTCACTTGATGCGTGGGCGGCAAAAAATCCATCAAATAATGCGGCACGTCTTGAACCAAATAAGCGCGGCGCCGCATAAACATTCCGCGCTGACCCGGCGGTTTGCCTGTGCCAATCGAAAAATGCTGATAGCTCTGTCTGGCATCAGCATTGATTATTTCACCTTGAAACGCCTTGGCTAATTTGAGACTCAAAGCGGTTTTCCCGGAGGCAGTCGCGCCAACAATACACACCACCCGCGGCAAACGGGTTTTTAAACGCTGGTTTGGCGTAGATTCAGACATGCAATTAATCCTCCATTATCTCTATTCTAGCAGATTTGCAATCAATTGCCATTCTCCGGCAAAAATAATCTTGACCCGCACAATCTTTCCAACCAACCCCGGGTCATCCGATCGAAAACTGCACAACTTCATCTCATTGGTATTGCCGCTGGCAATCCCCTGTTCAACCTTGGTTACCAAAACCGACGCCGGTTGACCCACTAAAACTTGATTCTTTCGAAGCGAGGTTTCTTCCAATAATTTTTGCAACACGCGCCAGCGCCGCTTTTTTTCATCCGGCGCCACATCATCTTGATAAATTTTCGCGGCCAGCGTACCGGAGCGCACGCTGTATTCCGCGTGATAAGAAATGTCAAAATCCGCAATTTTAAATAACGTCACGGTTTCTTCAAATTGCTCGGGCGTCTCGCCCGAAAAACCCACGATGATATCCGTGCCCAACGCCATGCCAGGCCGCTGGGCTTTTATTTTTTGAATAATCTCCAAAAATTTTTCGCGCGTGTATTTGCGATTCATGCGGCGCAAAACTTCGTTGGATCCGGATTGCACGGGCAGATGAAGAAAGTTGATTTGTTTGGGCAGAGTAAGCGCATCAATCACCTCGTCGGTCATGTGATTGGGATGCGGCGCAGTCCAATGCACGCGCTGTAAATTGGGAATTTGATTAATCTCCCAGAGCAAGGCGGCGAAATGATCGCCCTTGTCGTCCCCGGCCCTTTTGTCATTTCGACCGAGCGGAGCGAGTGGAGAAATCTCTTTCAAACGAGATCTCTCGGCTACGCTCGAGATGACATATGGATTAGCGGCGCTAAAATTTTCCGAATCACGCGCCTTATATGCATTCACCACCTGACCCAACAGCGTAATTTCTATGACTCCGCGCTCGGCCAAGTCTTTCACTTCTTCCAAAATATCCTTGAGCGGTCGATTCTGTTCCAACCCGCGGCTATGCGGCACCACGCAATACGCGCAAAAATTATTGCACCCGGTTTGAATGGTCACATAAGCCTGGGATGAAGGGATGCGCCCGGGTTTAATCTTGAGATAATCCGTCATCAAATCTCCGGAGTTCACTATGTCCGGACGAAGTTCGGTGATCCAACGCGGCAAATTTACCATTTCAGCCGTGGAAAAATATAAATCAACGGCTTTTAACTTTTTCTTAAATGCGCTCGTCTTATCTCGGCCGGGCATGCAACCGGTTACCGCCACAATCAACCGCGGATTTTTTTCTTTGAGCTTCAATAAATTCTGCATCTTACCGAACACCCGATCTTCGGCTGACTTGCGCACC
>JAGVIJ010000049.1 GCA_020056125.1 bacterium
AATTTTCAGCGTGGTGGACCGGTCAGTCGGCTCAAGCGCAAATTTGGTGCGCCGGTTCAGTCACCGGTTCTTGGGTGCCGGCGTCCAATCAAAATACGCAAGAGTTTATATTTAAATTAGATGCGGCGTTGGAGCCTCAAACCAAATATCGCGTTAAGTTTTTAGGCGATCCGAATTTAGCGGATAATAATGAACCGGCCAGGAAACTTGGGATTAAGAGCGCCCAGGGCGTAGTGGCGCTGGCTGATCCGAACCCGGACACCGGCTCTCTGACTTTTAGTTTTACCACCGGCGATCAGATTTGTAATTTGAATGTGATTGAGGTGACGGATAAAAATCCGGATCATCCATTGTTGTTCGTAAACAAAGATGAAAATCCCCATGCGTTTAAAGCCACGGCCAAATCCATGCAAAACGGAAAGCCCGTGCCCATTGTTTCGGTGGATGGTTATCAATGGGAGTGGCAGGCGTGGAGCACCAGCAAACCCGATGTAGTCAACGTGGTTAAACCCGAACCGCAAGATAAAACCCAAGCTAACATTAAACCGGAAAATAAAAACGGTTCGGCATTTGTTACGGCCATGACCAAGGTGGTGACTGACACGATTAACCAACCGTCCACAAAAGATTCGTCCATACACGGAACCGCGCCCGTAACCGTATCCTTGTGTGAGAATCCTTGGCCGAATTTGGATACTCCGCCTTTGGCGCCGTTTAGAGATAAGAAACCTACGGGTGATGGCCTGGATTCGAGTTTGGCTGGTTCGATTTTTGCGAGCGGGCCGTTCTATAATTTTTCCACCTTGTATTGTCGCGACGCGGGCGCGTTTGGAACCGGAGATGATTTGCCTAAGTTGGACATTGCGTTTGTGCCGCAAACTCCCATCGCCAAATCCGAAGGTATTTTGCGCGAATATTTGTTTGCCTATGGCAAAGATTATCCGGAATTAAAGAAAGACGGCATTGGCATCCGCATCGTTTCCAACCCGGCGCACTATTCGCCGGAAGATTGGTATGCGTGGCGCGGTTTTACCGGCAGTCCCAAATCAATTGAGATTGACGGCTATCGCGCTTTGCAAGACGGCACCACAGTGTACGTGTCCGCGGCTAATACCGAGGGGGCGGGTCAAGATATTTATTCCAACATTTATTTGATTTCCCACAATGCGGATGCCAGCACCACTACGCTCGCGATTTTTGATCAGCTGGTGGAGAATTGGACGTTCAACATCAACTTGAGCCAGGGCGTGGCTAATATCTGTGAAGAAAAGAATGACCCGAATATCGAGCCGCAAAATTCTTATTTGGATTTAAACAAACAACCGGCAGCCTGTTCAACTGATTTTGATTGTATCAACAAATTAGGGACAAATGACACGCATTGCGGCAGTTATAAATTAAAATTGGCGCGCGATACGGTGCGCGTGGCGGATTTCGCTAAGATGTCTCGGGCGCTCGAAGCGGCCAAGGCGCGGGATGGTTTTTATCCCAAACTGACGGCCGGCACTTTTGTGCCCACCTATTCCAACTCGCGTTGGCCATCTTGGTCCAAGGAGTTTGTGGCCGCAGTGGGCGGGGGAGCTGAACCCAAGGATCCGGTCAACCAATTTATGACTTGCGGCCGCTGTCAGGATTCACAGGTTGTTTGCAGTAAGAACGAAGATTGTCCGGCCGGCAAAGCATGCTTGGGCTATGCGGTTGATAAGAATGTAGCTTCCATTGACCCGCTCACTTGTTATGACACGGAGGCGCGCAGGTTTTTATGTCCCACATTGGGCGCTTCGCCCTCGCGGTTTTATCAATATCGTTCCATCAACAACGGCCAGCGCTACGAATTGATGGCGGAGTTTGAAGTGCCGGAGCCGGTTGATCAGAACGCCAAGTGGTGGAATCCGCCGTTGATTAAAGAAGTCAGGCGCTGTACCAATCCACAAACGCTTGGATTCCTATGCGTGAAGGATGATGACTGCCGCATGTCGGTTAAAGATCCGATCGTTGGCAATTCATGCCAAGTGGTGGGCGGCAAGTTTGTGTATAAAACCGTTTGCCAAAATAAATTTTATGGGCCGAGCGGCACGTGCGGCGATGATGTGATTGGGCAGGCTTGCGCTGGCGGAGCGAATAATGGCAACCCGTGTGCTAAAGACGCGGATTGTCCGGGAGGCACGTGCACAGCCAGCGAACTTTGCGAATTAAAACAAACCCAGATTACAACTTGCAAAACAGATCCGAATCAGCCCAAAGACAATGGTTTGAAAGTGCAGATTTGCAATGATTGCAAAGAGTGGGTGGATGATCCCAAAGTGAGCGTGTGCAATTTAGGCGCGGCGTGCGGCAACGGAAAGATTGATTTGGTGTGCAATGCGGGCACGCGCAAGGATTTGGGTTGCAGCGCTGACTCGCAGTGTCCGGACGGCCATTGTTTGCCTTCGAATGAAAAATGCGATGATGGAAAATTGAACGGTACGTATGGCCATTGCAATTCGCAATGCAGCGGGTATGCGGGTTATTGCGGGGATCAAATGATTTCTCCGGGAGAGACCTGTGATGATGGCGAAAAAAATGGGGTTTATTGCGATCCAAAACAAGGTTGCGCTATTGAAAAGAGTTGCGGTTTGGATTGCAAGAGCAAAGCGCCGTATTGCGGGGATGAAGAAGTGACCAGCCCTGAAGAGTGCGATGGACAGACCGAGACGACCGATTCGGCGATTTGCACCAAAGGGGCTGTAAATAAACCCTGCGTAACCGATGCGGATTGCGGCGAGGGAGGCACTTGTGCGGCCGGTGTTGATCCGCTCAAGACCTGTAAAGATACGGTGATTAAACGTTGCGTCACGGCCATGAAGCAGTGCGTAACTTTAAACTATTCCAGCGCGGCTCATAAACCGAGCGGCTTCACAGTTTGTAAAACCAATGAAGATTGCGCCAAAGTTAAAGTTGATAATCAGGGGACGGTTTGTCGTTCAGTTCAAGATTTTGTGACGAGTTGTACGGGTGATACGGAATGTTCTTTATTGCCCGGGATTACGGGTTCGTGCGTGGCATTTCCCACAGCGCACACGCGCACTTGTTTATCAAATACATGCAAGTTTGATACTTGGATCGCATGCAAAGCAGTGGGTTCTTGCGGCGATGGAATAATCCAAAAGCCGGGTGAGGAATGTGATAACGGCAAAGATAATGGCGATACCAAGGCTTGCACCTCGGAGTGCAAAAAGAATTTTTGCGGGGATGGCAAGCCGCTCATCAATGTTGAGGAATGCGACAACGGCGCGCAAAACGGCAAGGTAACTTGCAATGCGGATTACAATGCCTCATGCAATTCGTGCAGTTTGCAATGTAAATTCACAGCCTCATCCGGCGGTTTTTGCGGAGATAAAGTTAAGAACGGGCCGGAGCAGTGCGATGGGATAGTGACAGCGGAGAACATTAAGGACCAATTCGAGCCGTGTCCGTATACAGGGAATCTTGAATTTTTGTGCGGATATTTGAATGCGGATTGTATGCAGTCGCCGTGCATGATTACCAAAGAGCCGAACATCACGTGTCAGTCGTTGGGTTATGATTTTTCAGCCAATGGGGCGGCGCCCCAGATGGTGGCTTTGAAACCGGAGATGAATGTTGATGTTACATCGAATTGTGATGCTCTAGGCAAAAGGAAAAAATATGAACATGCTATGTTGGAAGAGTGCGCGCTGATATCTTGTAATAAATGCGTTTCGCAATATTGCATAGAAAATAATATTGCCTATACGCTTAAAGTTCCAGCAGAGCCGGTGTCATCTGCGGAATTTTGGAAATGTGTGAAAGAAAAAGGTCCGGCTAAGGGAGTGGGTATTTCAACCAGTAAAAATCCGGAGATTGTTACGTGCAATCAATCTTGTTCATTCAGCGGTTGCGGGCGATGCAGTGATGAGGCGGGGTTGGGAACAATTGAAAGCCAAATTGTAGATGCGGTTTATAATCAGGTGGTTCCGTTTGCGCGCGTGTCACTGTTCTACAAAGGCGTGTTGGTCACGCAAGTGGCGAGCGATAAGGATGGTAAATTTATTTTGAGTGGTTTGAATGATCGGGCTGAATGTTCACAATACAAATTAGTAATTGATAAATACGAAGATAATCCGTGCACGGGCAATGTGAGCAGGCCGAGTTGCGATAAAAATAGTTATCCGGCTTGGACTCAAAAAGCCGAGGTGGATGAGGGCAAGCGCGGCGGATATTGGCCGCTCACTACGCCGTTTTTTACAGTGTCCAATTTTGTGAATACGGTCAGTCAGCAAAAAGACGAACGCGTATTTATCTTCCCGCGGCCGGGCGCAGGCGAAGCGTATTACAGCGTGTTTTGGAAGATCCCTTGGAAAACACCTGGCATGGATCCAAATAATCCGAACTCACAAGCCATCTGGGGCGGCAACGCGAACCACTTGATATTGCCGACCGGTTATACGGTAGCAAATTTAAAGGATAAGACCGTGTGCAATGACGATCCGAACGAACATTGTACCGTGGATAAGGATTGTCAAGACAACGGAGACTGCAATATAGTTCAGGGGTCTATGGGATATCTAACGTGTAAGGCGGGAGATAAAATAGGCGTAAAATGCGGTAAAAATAAAGATTGCCTCTCAGAGGCAAGGTGCAACATGCTCGATCCGAATTTTCCGGAAAATTATTCTCCTAATCAATGTGATTACGCCAAGGGTCCGACAGATGAAAAGCATCACTGCGCGCGCGACATAACTTGGTCGGATACACTAAGAGGAAGATCAAAGATAGAACAATTCCCGTACGCGCAAAATATTTGTTTGCATAACGCAGGCGATAAGGTTGGAGGTTATGGGCTACCGTATAGTTTTTACAACGGTTGTCCGGTTGAGGGTAGGGCTGATTGTCTGAAGCGTATGGAGAAAGAAAACTCATTAAAGGGTAAAACAATTACCGGAGAAGAATATGCTGAATGCCAACAAGGGGTTTCAAATCAGATGATTGATATTGCCGAGTGTATTGGATTGGATGGCAAGCCGACCGGTAAAACGTGTCAAAATAACAATGAATGCGATTCTGGTTTGTGTTGGGAAAGATGCGGTAAAAAGTTTTGGGATACTTGTGATTTTTATTTCGCTGGCCCGCTGACCACTTACTTCCGCTATTCTCCGTATGGCAATCAAAATGAACCGATCCGTATGTTGTGGAATTATTGGGGAAAATCAATTTATCCGGATTTTAATTCGAAAGCGCCGTTATTGGTAAAGCATTTAAAATATAAGGAGGTTCAAGGCCAGGGAGGTTTCGAGATATTCAAAATAGGCCAAGATTATAGTGCCGTAATTTCAACCAATAAACAATTATTTGAGATTAAGGCCAAGGATATAATGAAATTTTCATGTGATAATGAGAAAGATTGTAAGTATTGGCATATCGCGGATTTGAATTCGAAAGACGGTACCGTTACATTAATCAATATTTTGCGGGACGAACGAGTAGACGAAACAGGGGCTGTGGCTGCGTATGAGACATCTTTCCAAGGCGCACATTGGGCGGATTATAATGATGATAAAATAAATGATATTCAGTACTGCGTCAAAGGTAAAACTTTATACGAAGTATGTGAATGGGATGAGGTGCAGAAAAAATATGTCCCGGGTACGAGATGTAACGCAATCGGCGGTTCTTGTCAGAACGTGGGTTATATACCTTGGTCAAAAGCAAACTATTAAAGTATGGAACGACGAAATTTTATTTACTATATAATTCTCACGGTACTGGTGATCGTGATCCTTGCGGTTGGCGTGCTTATCCTGCGTAAGCGCGCTATGGTAGGATTAAGTTCAGGATCAGTGGAACGCGCGTCGGTTGTAGAAACAATACCGGGAACGGATTCGCTTAAAACAGTTCCGGTTGAGGGGGCGTGGAAACCTGGAGATGGGACGGCATCGGTTGATATGAGTCCGGCTAATTGGCCGGGCGGGCAACCTGCTACGAGCAGTGAATAAAAATATTGAAATTAAACTTCTAACTAAAAGATATGTTTGATCCTCCTCAATCAAAAGCGCCAGCCAATCAATCTGGAAAACCTGGGTCTGCACCTGTGGCGCCACAGAAACCGCCGAGCCCAACTCCGCCGGCAGTTTCAAGACCGACTCCGCCTGCGCCATCCAGACCGATGAACCAGGTTCCGTCAGCGATTCCAAAACCGGCTCCAGTAGCTCCGCCGGTTGTCTCAAAGCCAGCTCCGCCGGCCTCCGCCCCCAGAAGCCTTGGCGAAGGTGGGGCTGCGCCCAAGGTTGAAGTCAAACCGCCGTTTGCAAAATTAGAATCTGATTTATCAGCGCCCAAGGTTGAAACCACAAAACCCAAGGGAGCAGGGGAAATTGAGGATATTTTTTCTGATGTGAATCTAGGATCAATGGAAAAATCCGGGGCGATCAAAGGACTGGGCATGGAGCCGGCAGGTCAGAAATCATTATTAAAGCCCGCACTCATAGGTTTGGGAGCCGTGGTAATTTTAACCGTAGCCGGTTTTTTGGTGTGGTTTTTATTAATTCGACCTGAACCCTCGCTTGCTCCGGCTGTGCCGTTTGCGCCCGCGCCGTCGACTGAAGAAATGGTGGTGGAACAGCCGCCCGTGGTTGAGGTGGCGGAAGAACCGGTGGTTGAAACTCCTCCGGTGACCGAACCGCCCGAAGGCACACAAGTGCCATTGCCAGAATCAATCACTCCGTCTGTGCCGGTTGTGGTTCAACCTGTGGCGGCTTCAGATATGGATAATGATGGGTTAACTGATGCGGAGGAAGTTATATTTGGCACGAATGCCAATGTCACGGATAGCGATGGCGATGGATATTCAGATCTGACTGAAATTCAAAGCGGCTATGATCCGTCAGCGCCCGGCGCGCGTTTGGTTGATTCAACTCATTTCCGCAAACAGGTTTTAGGAGAAGTGTGGGAAACTTTGTTGCCCACCACCTGGTTGGTGCGCCTGGATGAGGTGTTCTCCAATATTTATAAGATTGATACGGGCGCTTTAGCTTTTATCTCCGTTAAATTTTCGGCCAAGCCCGCAGAAATGATTTTTGCGGATTGGCTGACGGCCAATGAGCCTATGATTGTTCCGGCTAGTTTGGATAATTTCACTGCCAAGTCAGGTTATGCGGCTGCTCAAACCTCTGACCATCTAACCACATTTCTCACCACTGACACGTCAGTTATTACGCTAAGTTATGTGTCGAATGGCGCCGCGGCTTTGGACTTCCCATTAATTTACGATTTTTTGGTGCAAAATCTGAACCTGGCCAAATAGTTCGCGTTTAAAAATTTATGACTCCAGAACCAACTAACCCCATTACCCCGGTCGCGGCTCCTGCGCCCGCTGATGAATTGGAGATAAAAGTTATCCCCGAAGAGTTTTATGGCGGAGGCGTGAGGATGACTGTGGAAGAAAAGAAGCCCGCAGCTCCGGCGCCCGCAGCCCAGGTCATGCCCTTGGCGCCGCAAAAAAGTCGGTTGCCCGTGATAATTGCGGTAGTGGTTTTGCTCATGGCGATTGGCGGGGGATTCATCTATTTTAATCGTTCCTTATTATTTCCGGCGCCCGCAGCTCCGCAAATTGTGGTGGAGACTCCGGAGCCGATTGAAGTGCCGGCGGCACCAACGGATGTCAGCGCCACTTCAACCAATTATCAGAGCATCTCATTGATTTGGACCGATGTGGCGGCGGATGAATCAGGTTTTCGTTTGGAACGCCGAGCCGGAGACGGCGCTTTTGCCTCGCTCACCAGTTTGCCGCCCAACAGCACTTCGTTTTTGGATTTATCAGTGGAATCCGGCACTACCTATACTTATCGTCTTTTGGCTTTGAACGAAGCCGGAGAATCAGCGCCCAGCAACGAAGCCAGCGCCACGGTTCCATCATCGCCCCTGATTTCCGCTCGGCCTGAATTGCCGCCCGCCGGATTGGATACGGATTCGGATGGAGTAACTGATTTGGAAGAGGGTCTGTATGGCACTGATGTTAGAAAGTCGGATACGGACAGCGATGGATTTTTAGATGGCAATGAAGTTTTTCATTTGTATAATCCGGCCGGAGTGGCGCCGGTCAAACTTTTGGATTCAGCTTTGGTTAAAGTCAACACCGCGCCCGTGGGTTGGGTTATCAGTATACCTACGCCCTGGGGCTTGGTCTTCAACACTACGCAAGGCACCAAGGCCACGATTGATACCAAACACGGTGAATTATTCACCATAACCATTGAAGAAAATCCCGAGCGCAAATCTATTGCCGAGTGGTATGCAGAAAAAAATCCGGGCGTGAACGCCATGCAGGTTATGCCTTTCCGCTCCAAGGGCGGTTATGAGGGGATCGTGGGCACGGATCTTTTGACCACGTATATTCCGTGGGGCGATCGCGTGTTTGTGTTGGCGTATGAGTTGAACGGCCAGCCTTTTATTAATTACCGAACCACCTACTCCATGATGTTGAACTCGTTGATTTTGAGCGGCATGCCAGAGATTACGCCGCCTTTACCCGGAGCCGAATTGCCCTTTGAACCAAGCGCTACACCAACCTCGGTCGAGACTTCGGTTGGCGAGCCAACGCCAGCCACATGATCATTAATTTTTCAGGCTCGGTGCCAGCGAGCGTAAAAAAATCTCGGTTGGAGCACGCGGTGTGTCGAGTGTTTGATGTGACGGGCCGCGCTAAACACGGCGCAGTCTCCATATCGTTTGTGACTGAAGCCAAAATGCGCGCGCTGAATCGGCAGTATCGAAAAAAAGATCGAGCCACGGATGTGTTGTCGTTTGCCGCCACGGATGTCGTGAAAAAGAAAATCAAGGGCGCTGCGGAAAAAGATTGGGGAGATATAATTTTAGCGCCGAGTTATATCAAACGGCAGGCCAAAGAAAATAAAGTTCCTTTTAATGAAGAGTTGGTTCGGCTCACCGCACATGGCATGTTGCACCTATTGGGTTTTGATCACGCGACCGTTAAAGATCGGAAAAAAATGTTTGGTTGGCAAGAGTCAGTGGTACAAAAAATAGTATGTTAACAAAAATAAAATTATTTCTACACGGATTTGTCCACGCCTGGCGCGGTCTGTTGTTGGCGTTTAAAACCGAGCGCAATTTTCGCATTCACACAGCCGCCGCGCTGATTATCGCCGTGGCTTTATGCATTGTGCCGCTCGCGGCTTGGGAAAAAGTTATTTTATTACTGGTCGTAGCGGCCGTACTCGTGCTAGAATTGATTAACAGTGTTCTCGAACGCATGGTTGATTTGGTTAAACCCAGGCTGCACCAGTACGTGGGGGACATAAAAGATCTGATGGCCGGAGCCGTTTTGGTGGCCGCTGTTTTTGCGGTGCTGGTGGGCGTAGTGATCTTGGGGCCGCATGTGAAATTATTATTTAATTTATGAAAGAGCGCATTTTGATCGGCCTGGACTTGGGGAGCTCGCATATTCGCGTGGCCGTGGGTCAAGTGTGTTTTAATGCTGACAAACAAAATTCGTTAAACATTATCGGAGTGGTTGAGGTGCCGTCCAAAGGAATTTCCAAAGGCTGTATCAGTTCGTTGGAGGATGCGGTGACCTCGGTGTCCAATGCTTTGGAACAAGCTGAACGGTTGGTCGGCGTGCCCATTCAAGATGCCTATGTGGGTATAGGCGGAACGCATATCGGATCAGGGCAAGCCAAGGGCGTAATTGGAGTGTCGCGGCCGGATGGCGATATCAGAGCTGAAGACGTGGCGCGGGCGTTGGAGTCAGCGCGCGCTTTTATTAATCCGGCCAATCAAGAGATTTTGCATGTCCTGCCGCGAGAGTTTTCGGTAGATGGGCAGGGCGGCATCAAAGATCCCATCGGCATGCAGGGCATTCGGTTGGAGGCTGAAGTGCAAGTAATTCAGGGATTGTTGAGCCATATTCGGAATATCACTAAGACGGTTTTTCGCACGGGCGTGGATGTAAATGAACTGGTGTATGCGCCGTTGGCCGCAGTGGAGACCGTAACGCAACCTAAGTTTCGCGAGTTGGGCGTGGGCGTATTAGTGGTTGGCGCTACGACCACGGGTTTGGCCGTGTATGAGGATGGGGAACTGCTCTACGCCACCACACTGCCCATGGGAGGCGACCACATCACTTCGGATATCGCCATTGGTTTGCGGGTGTCTTTGGACGTGGCTGAAGATATCAAGCGAGTTTGCGGACACGCAGTGCCCGGCGAAGTGGATCGCCGCCAGCAGATCGATCTAAAAGATTTTGGCGCGGATCAAAGCGAGGTGGTATCGGTTCAATACATCAGCGAGATAATCGAGGCGCGCGTGGAGGAGCTGTATGAAAAAGTGGATGAACAGCTTAAAAAGATCGGTCGCGCGGGTTTGTTGCCGGCCGGCATGATGCTAACCGGCGGCGGAGCTAAGTTGCCGGGGATGGTGGAAGTGGCAAAACGAGTTTTGCAATTGCCGTGCACCGTGGGTTTTGCCAATGTGCAAACGCCCATGCCCGAGCTGGTATTGGATCCGAGATTCAGCACTTCAGTGGGGTTGGTTTTATGGGGACATAATGCGGAGCAGAACGATTCAACCGTGGCGCGTAAAAACTGGTTCGGAGAGAATAAAAAATTCAGCCAGGCGCTGAATAAGATTACTGAGCCGATCAAGCGGATTTTTAAGAGCTTTATGCCATAATTATTATCCACAGTTGGCCGACCGTTTGGTCGGTTTTTTTTTGATATAATATGTCCATGGCGATTCTTCAAACTGTTGTGACGCCACGGCAAAATCAGGCCTTGAGCGTTATACATTCATATATCCAGTCATCCGGTTTCCCGCCGAGTTTAGTGGAATTAAAACAGGAGCTTGGTATTTCTTCGAATCAATCCGTGCTCGATTTGTTGCATGCGTTGGAAGAGAAGCGTTGTATCAGGCGCCACGAGGGATCAGCGCGAGCGATTCGGATTTTAAGCCAGGGGTTCCATGTGCTCGGCGTCAAGCCGTTGGTTCCAGTAGTCGGTGAAACCGCAGCTGGGCCGTTTTTGGAAGCAATCGAACATGCCGGAACGTGGCATGAAGTCGGGGAGGACATTGATCGTTTAGAACAGGTGATCTTCGTGCGTGTGAAAGGGGATTCTATGATAGGAGCCGGTATTGAAGATGGCGATATGGTGTTGGTACGAGAATCAATCGAGTTTAGCTCCGGAAAGGTGGTATTGGCAGAAACGCCATATGGTACTACCCTAAAGAGATTCATTTTGCAGAATAAGTCGCCCTATAAATATCTCAAACCCGAAAATCCTAAGCATGACATTTTGATTTTTACCAAGAATATACACATGCGCGGCATCGCGTTTAAGGTTTTTAAACAGGACGGCCGCGCACTTGACGTTAAATAATATGCCGAAGAAAACCAAAGCAACAGAAAAGATTATTATAACCGACGCGGAGCCTCGGGATCGTTTGGTTGATTTTATCACGGGCGATTTTATTCCGAATAAACCGGAGAATCGCGAGGCTAAGGTTCCGTTCGAAAAGCGGCTGGTCGAGGAATATGGTTATCGGAAGGACGATATCGAGCCGGAATTTCGGATTCAAAAAGGTTCGGCGCTTATTGGTCCGGCGGATATTGTTGTGTTCGACGAGGGGAAGCCGCACACGCTCGATAGCATCTCCATCGTCATTGAGTGCAAAAAGAAGAATCGTAAAGATGGACTCCAACAGTTAAAAACATATCTCGCGGGTTGTGAGAATGCGCAGTACGGAGTGTGGTTCAATGGGGAGGAAATTTTGTATCTCAAGCGCATCAAAACCGCGCCGCACTGGAAAGAGATGTTTAATATCCCGAAACGTGGCGAGACGCTCGGCCTGCCGCGCAAGGCTGATCTCCGCGAGGCCACTGAACTGACGAAGTTATTCGGCATCATCCATAATTATGTGTACGCGAACGATGGACTTTCGAGTTCCGAGGCGTTTAGCGAAGTTCTGAAATTGCTTTTCATTAAGATTGAGGATGAAAAGGATGTAACCGAGACCATGGCAAATTTCGGCGTGTCCGAAGAAGAATATGATGCGATTCGTGAGGGCAAGGCTACGCGATTTCCAGAACGCATCAACGAGCTTTTTGATCGCGTTAAGCGGAACTACCATGATGTTTTCAATGAGAACGACCGAATCAATCTCAAGACTACAACACTCTCTTATGTCGTGGGTCAGTTACAAAATTTGGATCTTAGGCATTCCAAGCGCGATGTGAAGGGCGCGGCGTTCCAAAAATTCGTCTATGCGCACCAACGCGGCGAACGCGGCCAGTTTTTCACACCGGATCCGATTATCAACCTCATTGTTAAATTTCTTGATCCCAAACCATCTGACCGCATTCTTGATCCTGCAACCGGCACCGGCGGGTTCCTCGTCGAGTCAATGAAACACGTGTGGGAAAAACATTTCACTAAAATATCTGATCCGCGCGACCGACGAGAGCATGAATTGGATTTTGCTAAGAAAAATATTCGCGGCATCGAGATCAATCCAACGCTCTCGAAAGTCGCAAAGATGCGCATGATTCTTGAGGACGACGGGTATACAGGCATCTTCAGTGAAAATTCACTTGAGGATTGGCAGATTCTGCATCGTTCAGCCAAGGAATCCGATGTGCAAGGTGAAGTCGGTAAGGGCGCGTTTGATATTATTATGACCAATCCGCCGTTTGGCACGGCCGGGAGAATAGACGACAGGTCATTCCTCGAGCGGTTCGATCTCGGTTGGAAATGGAAAGAAGAAGACGGGAAATGGTCAAAAGATAGCAAACTCATGAACGCACAAGTGCCGGATATTTTGTTCATCGAGAGGTGTTTGGACTTTTTAAAAGATGGCGGGCGCATGGGCATCGTCCTGCCTGATGGCGACCTGACAAATTCATCGCTCGCTTATGTGCGGAACTATATCCGAAATCGAGCGCGAATCCTCGCGGTCGTGAGTCTTCCTAAAGAAACATTCATTCCGCACGGCGCTGGCGTGAAGGCTTCGGTATTGTTCTTGCAGAAATTGCCGAAGGAAGAATTGGAGAAATTAAAGAAGAAGGATTATCCGATTTTCTTTGGGATCATCGAAAAGATTGGGTACGAAGGCGATAAGAATGGCACGCCTATGTGGAAGCGCAATGAGAACGGTGAGATTATCAGCGACGCGGATGGTCAGCCTATTAAGGATGAGGATGTGAGCGAGGTCGTCGAGGCGTGGAGGGAATTTAAGAGGAAGAATCTATGAATATGAATGTATCTCGCTACAAGTTTATTGATGTTTTTCAAGAAAATCCTGATGGCTCGTTAGCACCAAAGAGAGTTATCAGCATAAATGGGATTACCTTCAGCCCCGGAATCGCTTTTAGTCCCGGCGTGGCTTTTGGCGGTGTTGACTTTCATCGTTATAAGTATTTGGACATTGTCGCAGAGGAACGGGAGGGCGTTTTGATTATTCGCGGATTTTTTAAGTAACTAGCATGAGCGAAGAGCTGAAACAACTAGATAAAAAGACTGAAGTTGCCGCTCCGGAGACAATTATTCCGATTGGAGAAGCGACGGCCGAATCAGTTTTTTATCGCGAGTTCGCGAATCTCCGCAAGGGATTGGAAGAACAGAAAAAGTTGAGTTGGCAAATTGTTTTTGGTGTTGGTATCGCTTTCGTGATAGCCATTGGATTAGCAGTGCTTGAAATAACGCTTTTCCATACCCGTGTCGATAAAGATGCTTTGGATTTACAGAGTCAGTATTTTCAGGAAATTAAAGATGTTCGGGAGAAAGGTTTTGAGTCCGAGCTGCGGTTACAAAAAGAGATGGACGCATTTAAAGCGCGGTTTGATAATTTGGACAAGCCAGCTACAAAACCCAGTAAATAGTTTATGATTCATTCCGTTGTAACATTTTCTCGAGTTGAAGACCGCATGGATGCGGAGTTTTACCATCCGGCAAGACTGGAAGCTGAAAAGAAGTTGAGTAAGCACACTAAAATAATTTCAGATTTTTTTCAATTGCATCGGGAGCTTGCTGTCCCGACCGGTAGAGAACTAATCAATCTCGTCGAGTTGGAGGATGTAGCAGATTTTTCGATTGCGCACATAAAACATATTGAAGCATATAAAATAGGGAGCGCAAAAAAACATTTCGCTAATGACGATGTTTTGATTTCGCGCCTTCGTTCGTATTTGCAACAAATCGTTTTGGTTCAATCAGAAGACTTGAGAGACGAAAACAGAAATTTTTGTTCGACGGAATTTGTCGTTCTTCGGAATAGAAAGAAGAGCATTCCTTCCGAGTTTTTGTTTTCATATCTTCAATCTGATGAGGTTCAGGCTATACTTAAATGGTCGCAGGAGGGGTCAAATCATCCCCGTTTTTCAGATAGTTACTTACTCGAACTGCCGATCCCCTCAGGAAGCCCAATCATTAACAAGATACAAGCATTAGTGAATTCAGCCTATCAAAAACGCACGCACGCTAAGCAGAAATATCAGGAAGCTCGACAGTTGCTGAATGAATATCTTGGCATTCAGGAAGAGGAGTTTGCATTCAAAAAGACGTTTTCGTTGCCGTTTTCGCAGGTTAGCGATCGGTTTGACCCGGAGTATTATCAGCCGCTTTCGTTGTTGGATTTGCCAATGTTCAAAGATGGAATCGTGCCATTAGGTGAGTTGACATCGATTTGTGCAGGGAAGACGCCAGCGAAGCAGGCATACACGGATCGTGGCGTCCGAATTCTGAAGGCGCGGAATCTTACGAACCAGGGCATCGATTGGACGGAGAGTGATCGGGCGTATGCCAGACCGGAGGTTTGGGGGAAGGCCACCAAGACCCGAGTGCAAGAAGACGATTTGCTAGTATTGAGCGCAGCGCATCAGGCACAATACATCGGCAAGGAGATTGATGCTGTTTTTGATATCCCAAAGGAATTC
>JAGVIJ010000097.1 GCA_020056125.1 bacterium
GGATGCCGGATCAACGCCCTGCTCCAAGAGATAAGCCACGCGATAAGTCACCACGCGCGTCTTGCCCGAACCGGCTCCGGCTAAAACCAAACACGGCCCATCGCCACCTAAAACAGTGGCCAATTGTTCTTGGTTTAAATCCTGATGATAATTAATCCGCCGCGCGATTTGATTGTTGGAACTTTGCAACACAAACTCGGCCATACGTCCGCAAGGTTACACTAAATGTTTAGAGACGGGTAGCTCGTGCCGACGTCGGACGTAGGACGTTGGACGTAGGACGATTTTAATATCCAAACGCCTTGATGCGATTCCGGCCGTGCTCTTCCAGCGTGCGCGCGAAATACGCTTTGCCTTCGGCATCAGTTAAAAAATACCAATAATCCGTGGCCGCCGGATGCAGAGCCGCTTCCAACGAAGCTTGCCCGGGATTGCAAATGGGCCCGGGCGGCAAGCCTCTATATTTATAAGTATTGTAAGGCGATTCATTTTTAAGTTCCTCATTAGTCAAACGCGAGCGGCCGCTTTGAATCACATAATTTAAAGTCGCATCCGATTGCAGAGCCATGCCGATCTTGAGGCGATTCATAAAAATTCCGGCAATGATCGCGCGGTCCTCATCATGCTGCGCCTCTTTTTCGATTATGGATGCCAAGATAACCACATCGCCAAATGAACGCTGCTGCTCTTTGGCTGGCTCCGCAAACTCCACGGTCTTTAATTGAAATTCCTGTAGCTGCCGACGCAATAATCCATCCGGCAATTCATCTGCCCACACGCGATAAGTATCCGGGAAAAGATAACCTTCGAGCGTTGTGCCTTTGGGCAAACCGCGCAAAAATTCAAACTCCTGCTCAAAACGCTCGGCTAAAAAATCGCTGAGCCGCACATCCACACCCGCCTTTTTCAACAGCTCCTCAACATCTGTGATGATCCAACCCTCAATGATTCGCATGGTCAATTCTTGGCGCGTTGGTCCGCGCGCTAAAATTCGCACCAGTTGCGCGTAGCTCGTACCGTGCAAAAAATCATATTCCCCGGCCTTGGGTTGTTGTGCCGCTCGATTCAGCCGCGCATACAACAAATATTTAAATTTGGAATCCACTAATTTTTTCTCCACCAAAATGTCCGCCACTTGATCAGCATTCACTCCGCTGGGAATCACCACATGCACCTGTGCGGCTCCGGGCAACGGCAAACTAAACCACACTGCGGGCGCAAACCAAAAAAACGCAGCCAGAGCCGCGACCGTAACTCCGGAGAGAATCAATAACTTTTTCATGGATGCTGATGCAATTTAGCGGACGTTAGCAAATTCTTTTTGCGCAATTGTCCGTGCAAAAATCTTACCACTAAAAACGCTCCCACGCCCACCACCATGCCGCCCAAAATATCCGAAGGATAATGCACGCCCACAGCCACGCGCCCCAAACCCACCAACAAGGCGATGAGCAAGGCTACCACGCCCCAGCGTCGATCAACCCAAGCCAAGGCCGAGGCCATGGCAAAAGCCGCACTGGTGTGACCTGAAGGAAACGAAGAGTTGAATGGTATGGGAATCAGCCGCGTGATGTCAAAGCCCAAATCCGAAGGTAAAAAGAAAGGGCGCGGCCGCTCGACCAGCGCGGCGATGAGCGAGGTGAGCGCCAACGCCAACAATGCTGACCAAGCCATTTCAGATGCCGCATGCCGCCGCTCTGACCGCGGACTGACAATTAGAAACAAGGCGAACCCCACAAAAATATAAATCAACCAGCGCGCCATAAAAATCGCCACGGCAATCATCAAAGGCGACGCCGTAGCCGCAGACTGAATGGTTTGAATAACTGGAATCTCAATCATCATAAAAATTGAATCTTTATTATTCCTCCCCTTAGGTTAAGGGGAGGCAGGAGGGGTTATTTCATAAGAGGGGGAGAATAAAAGCAATCCATATCAAGTTTGGCACTTGGGACAAAAATGCGTTCCGCGCTGAGCCAATCGAATCTTTTTTATAAGCGTGCCGCAAACCACACACGGTTTTCCAGCGCGGCCGTAAACGCGCAACTTCTTTTCAAACGCTCCGGCTTTGCCGCGCGCATCCACATAAGCATCCGCGCTGGTGCCGCGCGCTTGCACAGCCTCGCGCAAAACTTTTTTTATTTCTCGCGCCACCTGTCGGCGATCTTGTTCCGAAAGGCTGGCCAAGCGGCGCGTGGGTAAAATCTTGGCGCGAAAACAAATTTCATCCGCATAAATATTTCCAATGCCCGCGATATTCGTCTGATCCATGAGCGCCACTTTAATCTTGCGCGTCTTTGGGCTTTTTAGCCGCTCAACTAATTCCTGTTCTGAACTCTCCAAAGGTTCAGACCCATACGCCCCGAGGATTTTAACCAGCTCATCTTTGGCCACCACTTTCATATATCCAAACTGCCGCACATCTGACCAAACCACACGTACGGGCACGGCACTTGTCCGCCGTAGCCTTGGCGAAGGAGGATGCCGTGCCCCTACAAAAATAAAAATCGCACGATCATGTTTTTGCGGTTGATAATTATGCCCGACCAAAATCAACCGACCGCTCATTTTCAAATGCGTGGTTAACGCTCCCCCATCGCTAAAACGCCAAACCAACAATTTAGCGCGCCGCTCAATCCGCTCGATCTTTTTACCACGCAAACTCTCAACAAACTTTTTACCCTTGGGACTTTCGCGGCCCGTACGCAATAAATCAACCTGGGCGATGCGCGCGCCAGCTAATTTCTGATTTAATTGTCGTCGAATGGTTTCGACTTCAGGTAATTCGGGCATGGTTTCGAATTTAGAATCTCGAATATCGAATTTCGAATTTTGAGTTTAGTAATATTTTAATCAACTCATGGCGCGACATTCGACATTCGATCTTCGAAATTCGAATTAAACCAACGGTCTGCCGGTCATTTCTTTTGGCTGATCCAAACCCAAAACTTTCAACACCGTGGGCGCCACATCCGCCAACACTCCCACGGCCGGAGTCAGAGCCAAATCACCGCCGATCACATCGCCGGTTGGAGCTTTGAAACCTTCGTATTGCTTGCCGATTACCACCACAGGCACAGGGTTGGTTGAATGTTCCTTATCAATTTCACCGGTGGTCAAATTCTTCACTTCCTCCGCATTCCCATGATCCGCCGTAATTATACTCACGCCACCCACGGCCAAGGCCGCATCTGCCACCTGTCCCAGGGCTTGATCCGTAGCTTCGCAAGCTTTGATGGTCGCGGCCTCGTCACCCGTGTGCCCCACCATGTCCGGGTTGGCAAAATTCAAAATAATAAAATCATACGTACCTTTGGTGATCTCTTGCACCACGCGCTCCGCAATTTTCAAGGCTGACATCTCGGGCGCCTTGTCATAAGACGACACGCGCGGCGACGGGATGATCACGCGCTCCTCGCCCTTAAACTCATCCTCCTTCATACCGTTTAAGAAAAAAGTCACGTGCGCGTATTTCTCGGTCTCCGCAATATGCAATTGGCGCAAACCCGCATCCGCGATCACTTTGGCCAAACAAATTTCAATAATCAAAGGCGGATAAGCCACTTGCACCGGCAGATCTTTTTCATATTCAGCCAGAGTCACAAAACACAAATCCTTGATGGGTTCACGCGGAAACTTTTCAAAACTCGGCAACACAAACGCCTTGGTTAACTGGCGCGCGCGATCCGGACGAAAGTTGAAAAAAATACACGCATCCCCGGCTTGCACCGTGGCCACGGGTTTGCCTTTGTGTTGAATCACCGTGGGAACAAACTCTTCGTCATACACGGATTTGGCATACGACGCTTTGATGGCGCCCACCGCTGAATCCGCCACTTCGCCTTTGCCCAGCGCTATGGCCTCATAAGCTTTTTGCGCGCGATCCCAACGGTTGTCGCGATCCATGGCGTAATAGCGTCCGGCCAAACTCGCGATCTTGCCCACTTTCAAATCTCCCATCTTTTTTTCCAGTGATTCAATAAATCCCAAACCGCTATTGAAAATCGTATCGCGTCCATCTAAAAACGCATGCACAAACACGCGGTCGAATTTTTTGCGTTTGCACAATTCGAGCAAAGCATACAAATGTTCATCCGAAGCGTGCACTGCGCCGGGCGACACCAAGCCTATGAGATGCAGGTTGCTCTTCTTTTTAGCCGCATGCTCGATTGCGGACAGCAAAACTGAATTCTCAAAAAATTCTCCGGTCTCAATGGACATGGAAACGCGCGGAAAAGTTTGATAAAAAATCCGACCCGCGCCAATGGTCAGGTGGCCGACTTCTGAATTGCCCATTTCACCCCAAGACAATCCCACACTCTCTCCGGCCGCATTCACAGTCATAGCCGGATACGATGTGACCAGCTTTTGAAAATTGGGCATGTGCGCCTGACGCACCGCATTGCCCTCGGCTGTGGGTGCGATACCGAAACCGTCTAAAATCATCAAAACTACGGGCTTGGGACGTGATGCCATATACCGCACAGAATACGCGTTTTGCGCCGAGTAGACAATGGTTGACAAAATCTCAAAAAACTGCTAGGTTGAGTTATCTTCTCGGTTTGAAAGAACTTAGAGAAGTCATCCCTCGAAAACTTCAACTCGTATAAAGGAGACCCCATGACAGACAAGGATGGACGTTCGAAGGAAGATGTTGCCGACCCAGAGGCCGGCGACGTGGTCATGATCCCGGATCCGATTCCGGGCGTACCGGAGAAGATGTCCGGTTCCGGCACCACGGAGCTGGATGTGGAGGAGCAGAGCGCTCTTGCACGCTTGGGCATGCAGTCGGATCCGCCCAAGGCCGATGCGACAGCGGCGCCCATCGAGTTCCAGCCAGGACTCCCGCCCGCCGAGCCAACGTCTGACGAAGACAGTGACGAAGCTGGCCAGAAAGCAGAGCCCTGCCAGCGTCTGGTCAAGGCGCCGGTCGGAGACGGATGGAACGTCATCCATTACTTCGACGGCGGCTGCGTCGTGCACGGCTCCTACGACCGTGTCGGTCACATGACGTTCCGCAACGGCGAGTCCGCGTTCTACGCCTATCGCAAAGGAAAAGAATTCTTCGTGGTGGGCGGCGTGGAAACCCCCACGGGTCTGCAGGAGGCTCCGGAAGATGCAGGGGAAATCTGTGGCACGACCGACGAAGTGCCCATCGAGGAAGATCTGGATCCTTGGCGGCCTGCTTCGCCGGCAGAGGAATCGCCAATCAGCGACTCCAATCCGCCGGGCTGTCCGGGTATTCAGACCCACTGCCTGCCTGATGGCAGGATTGTGGTGATCTTCAACGGTGAGCCTAGCCAACCCTTCGACGAAGTGGGAGCTGTCTCCTATGACGACAATGGTCGGCCTTACTTCGCGGCGCGGCAAGGCGACATGTGGTTCGTGCTTCATCACCCGGATGTCCACGGGCCGTTCGATGAGGTCTGGAACCTGACTTTCTATAAAGAAAAGTTGAGTTTTTTGGCCTCATACAACGACCAATTGGTCGCTGTCAATGCTCGCCTCGAAAGAAAGGAGGGATCCGTGTTCAAACCAGAGGATAAGCCAGCGCCGGTAGTGGAGCTGGTGAAGCCGGCGCTCGTGGTTACGCCGCCCGCCAAGCCAACTCCTGTTGCGCCACCGATCGCGGTGGTTCGCGCAGGCGAAGTGGCTCCGGCAAGCGGTCGGCCGTCAGCGGAGTTCGCTCTCGATCGGCTTGTCGCAAAGAGCCAGTCGAGTGCACCTGCTTGCTTCAGTCCGAGCGTGAACGAGCCGGTGTCCGAACCGATCGGCACGGTTCAGCCCCTGTTCCCCGCCATGCTCACGACCGAGGAGGACAAGGGACGCATCGAGCGTTTGGCGCGCAGAATCTGGAAGGCGGTCTCGCGTCCGGCGCCCGCGACCGGCAAGAAGCTGAAGGTGAAGCGAGCCACGCCCAAGAAGGCCAAACCTTTCTTCAAGGTGTTCCTCGCAAGCTGTGCCCTAACCCTCCTCGCGGTGATCGGGGCCAGCGTCTCCCTGTGGTTCTGGGAGCCCGCGTCCCAGGACATCCAAGCGGATCAGCCGCAGGTCGTGGCTCCGGTGCGAACCGGTGTTGCGGCAACGGCACAGCCCACGGCCAAGCCTCACGTGTGCGTAC